>NZ_JAUBVX010000036.1:0-68222 GCF_036706065.1 Microcoleus sp. A2-C3
TTGGTTATTGGTTATTGGTTATTGGTTATTGGTTATTGGTTATTGGTTATTGGTTATTGGTTATTGGTTATTGGTTAAATTCCGATTACCGATTACCCAGGAACTCGCTCGACTGCTGGTTTGGGAAATTGGCGATCGGGCTAGCTACAGTTTAGAATCTTTTGAGTTCGATTATTGCACCAAAAGCGACAAAAAATGAAATATACTGGAACTGTTACCGCAACACAATTCAAAAGGGCGATCGCGATATGGTACAAGCTCCTCAAAAAACTATCACCCTCGACGAGTTTTTGCAATTGCCAGAAACCAAACCCGCTAGCGAATACATCAACGGTGCTATTTTAGAAAAACCTATGCCAAAAGGAAAACACAGCAAACTACAAGCCAGACTCGTCACAGTCGCCAACGACATCGCAGAAAAACCGCAAATTGCGATCGCCCTACCAGAACTTCGCTGCACCTTTGGCGGACGTTCTATTGTTCCAGAAGTCGCGATTTTTGTTTGGAATCGCATTCCCCTAGACGCTGACGGCGAAATTGCCAATACATTTAACGCTCACCCAGACTGGACAATCGAAATTTTGTCGCCTGGCCAAAGCCAAACCAAAGTCACCCACAATATTTTGCACTGTTTGAATGCCGGTTGTCAGATGGGGTGGTTGCTCGATCCAGATGAAAAAAACATTTTAGCTTATCCCGCAAGGCAGCAGCCGATTTCATTGCAAGAACCGACAGATATACTTCCGATACCCGAATTTATGCCCCAGATGCAATTGACTTTAGGCGAAGTTTTTGGCTGGCTGAAACCAGGCTTTAGTATCGAACCGAAAATAGTGGAATCGAGTAAATAATAGGCGATCGCGTATACTCATTTCTCCATTTACGCACTACGCTGCTCACTGCGATTTTCCTCAAGGGCGATCGGGATCAGTTGAACATCCAATCGCTGATTGAGCGCACGCGCAATTTTTTGCAGCATTAAAAGCGAGTGTTCCTCATACTCAGCATCTTCAAGCTCCGCAATCACCGACTGTTTTGTCCCAATGCGATCGGCAAGTTGCTGTTGGGTCAATCCTGCTTGCGTCCGAGCACGATAAATCAGTTGTGCAAGTTCTGCATTGAAAGAGGATTCCTTAATCATTTCCTCCATTTCAGGATCTTCAGAGGTCATTTGTTGAAGGATCTTCAGTGCATCATTCGTCTTCGCCATCTTCTGTTTCCTCCACATAGGTATGAACTGCTGGATTGGCTTCAAATTGAGCCTTTTGCTGAATTGCCCGCTCAATCTCTGTATCAGGGACTTGATTTTCATCTTTTGTGATGGCATAAGCCAAAATTGCTACATTCTGCCCAGAAAAGAAGTACAAAATGCGATACTGCACTCGGAGATGCTTTGCCCGTAATTCATAAATTCCGTCACGCAGGTAATCTGCCACAGGTCGTCGTAACTCGTAACCTGTACTTGCTAGTTGTTGAATTCGCGCAACACAGTTGGCATAGCCTTTGCGATCGTGCTTCAGGAGTATCTTAAGCCATTCCAGAACTGGAGCCACGCCTTCTCGATCTTGATAAAAAATAACTTTTGTTTCGGGCACAGTTTTCGACCCTCGTTATCCACATTTACTTTATCACAATATTGCTGCTATAATTAGCAGATTTGGTTCCCATGCAGAGCCTTTAGACATCAGTTCACAGGCAGAGCCGGGGAACCAGTTAAATTGCTTGAATTATCTTGTTTGACATATTCCCCTTTCTCCATTCCCAAAATTACACCTTCTCCTGAACATTCTCGCCCAACAAACCCCCAGGCCGAAAAGCCAAAATCACCACCAAAACCCCAAACACCCAAGCATTAGTCCAGCGGCTCGACAAATACTGATCGCTCAAAGACGAAAGCACCCCAATCAAAACCCCTCCCAACATCGCCCCCACAATATTACCAATTCCTCCCAAAACCGCGGCTGTAAAAGCTCTCAAACCCGCCGTAAACCCCATCGTAAAAACAATAGTATTGTTGTACAAACCAACCAAAATTCCAGCCGAACCAGCCAAAGCTCCGCCGATCAAAAAAGTCAGAGCAATAATCTGATCGACATTAATTCCCATAATTTTAGCAGCATCGCGGCTTTGAGCAGTAGCCCGCATCGCCTTTCCCAGACGAGTATACTGCACAAACACATGAAGCAAAACCATCAATACAACCGCCACCACCAACACAATTAAATCCTTAGTGGTAAATACAATACTGGTTTCAATTCCCAAAGCTTTGAGAATATCAACTCGCGGCAACAAATCGGGGAAGCTTTTCGGAGCAGCAGAATTAGAACCCATCACCGGAATAAAAGCCTTCAATCCTCCCCAAAACAGCCCCATATTTTGGAATATAAAAGAAACCCCGATCGCCGAAATTAAAGGAGCCAAACGCGGAGCATTCCTCAAAGGCCGATAAGCGTACTTTTCCACAACAATATTCAGCCCCGCACAAAACGCCGAACATACAATTAAAGCAACTAACATCACCGGTATAGCAACAGCTAAAGGTGCGCCGTCTTCAATGCCAAAAGCCCCGAACACGGTGAGGGAAGCAAAAGCACCCAACATATACAAATCGCCGTGAGCAAAATTGATTAATTCAATAATGCCGTAAACCATCGTATAACCCAAAGCAATAATCGCAATCAGCGCGCCGTTGACAAGGCCAACTAATAATTGTTGAATCAACACTTCAGGGTTGCTGGCTATTTCTCCAATAATTTTGGGCAAGTCAAATCCGGCGATCGGCCCTAACAACAAAACTATATAAGCTACACCTAGATATAGAAGAATACTCTGCCACTTTTTCATAATTTTGGGAATTGGGAATTGGGAATTGGGAATTGGAAATTGGAAATTGGGAATTGGGAATTTTTCGTGTTCCGACAGCTATTATTTGTTAGTGATGATTGGTCAGTTGTTACGAATAACCGATAGGAGCATCTTACTTGTGGCAAAAAGCATTTTTTTTCACAGTGCGAGCGTCCCCGCTCGCGTGCTTTATAAAGCACGCGAGTGGCACAGCACTACAAATATAAAACTGAGATGCTCCCTAACCAATGACTAATGACTAATGACTAATGACAACTGACTAATTATTCCGCCTTCAGCGCGCTGACAAACTCCCACTTGCCGCCTTTAACAACATTTCCTGACATTACAGTCAAGCTCGTGTCGCCGTTAGCGTCAAAACTCCAATTGCCGAGTACCCCATTAAAATCCTTAGTTGCCAAGACAGCATCGCGGATCGCAGCGCGATCATTTTTGCAGACTTTATTAATTGCGGCGATCGCCACTTTAGCAGATTCATAAGCGTAAGCTGTATAAGCTTCCGGTTCAGCATTATATTTTGCCTTGTAACTTTGATACCACTTGGCGCCCTCACCAGTCAATTCTTTAGGAGGCAAGCCGCCAAAAGTAGCATAAACACCCTCGGCATCTTTGCCTCCGGCGTCAATTAAAGCTTGGTCTTTAATACCGTCGGGGCCCATAAACTTAACTGCATCAGCCGCCATCCCGACATTTCTCATGTCTTTAATTATTTGTCCAGCATTGCTCTGAGTAGTGCCGCCGAAGTAAATCATGTCTGGATTTAAAGCTTTGATCTTATTCATTAACGCCTTGTAGTCGCTAGCTTTGATATCAATTCCCTCCCGGCCCAAGACTTGAATTCCCAACTTTTTAGCCGTTGCTTCAAAAACGTCAGCCACACCTTTGCCGTAGAGTTCTTGATCGTCGAGAATAAAGACTTTTTGTACGCCTAAAGATTTCGCCCAATTTCCAGCAACAGAGCCTTGAAGGTCATCAGCAGGGACAACGCGGGTGAAATTGCGAGTGCCTGCGGGATAATAAACGTTGGGTTCTTTGGGTTCGCCTTTTCCTGGTTTAGTCAGTCCCGGATAAGTGTTGGCCGGACTGATCATCACGACGTTAGCTTGGTTGAGCACGGGAATGGAAAGTTTAGCAGCACCGGAGTTGTAGTGACCGATAGCCGCAACTACCGAACCGTCAGCGACTATTTTGTTAGAGTTGGACGTTACCTGTGCCGGGTCCCATTTGCCGGCGGCGGCGGTGGCATCATCGAGCACTTCGTATTCGATTTTGATTTTGCCGTCGCAAGCTTTGGAGTCGGTTTCGGCGAGTGCTTGTTTGATGCCGTTGACCATTGTTTGAGATTGACCCAAGGCGCTGCCTGTCATGGGGAGCATGGAGACAATTTTGACAGTATTTGGGTCTCCGGGGGCGCTGACTGCGACGGGAGAGGCTGCTGGAGTCCCTCCGGGAGTTGTGGCGTTTGGTGCTTGAGGATTTTGACAGCTAGCGCACAGAGAGGCTGTGGCGGCGGCTAAAAGTATTGTCCACAATCGGGCCGCGCCCGGATTTTGGGTTGTGTGGGTTTTTGAGGGTGTGGCACTTTTGCCTGATTTCTGGGAAAAGTTCATAGGTTGGTTGCTTGCTGGTGTTTTTGCATATTTTTCACTGTTGTCAGTATGTAGTCAAGAGTTAGCACATATTTCCCAAATTTTGGTTAAATACACTCAATCGTCTGGATCTGCTTGGTATTGTACGATCGCAGTTTGGATTTTTTCAGATAAGACGGCGGTTGAAACCGCGCCTACAAAAACGAAGTCCGCCTCCGCGGACTGAAGAGAATAACATAATTTTCACCGTCAACTCTTCAACCCCTCCCTTGCTCTGGTTTTGTTTGTATAGACGCGGTTTCAACCGCCGAGCCTTCTGAAGAGAACAACGTAATTTTCACCGTCAACTCTTCAACCCGCAGAGGCGGGTTTTGTTTGTATAGTTCCTATAATCTGGTTTCCAATGAAGTTATCTTGGATAATCTCATTGAGGACAGGCTGAATATCGGTTTGAATTTGGCGATACTTTTTAGCCAGTCCTTTGAGGCGACGTTTGAATAGTGGCGTAAATTTGAGTTGGATTGACATATCAGACATTGATGTCGTCCCAGAGTTCTGATATGGGGAAGGTTTGTCCCGATGAGGCTTGGTGGAGGGAGGCTTTCAAATCCGCGAGGATTTGGTTGTTGGAATCGTTGTCTGAGTCAAAATCTGAGTCGAAGTCTGGGGCGTGAGCAGATTGTGTCCGACTGGTCAAAAATTCCAGGAATGTCAAGGTTTGCTCTAAAAGCGGTTCAGGAGTCCGTTCGATCGCTTCGAGAAGGCGTTGTTTAATCGGCGACAACATAAATATGACCTCTAAATCTATATCCTCTCATTTTATTATTTTCCAGATCGATCCTATGACTATGATGGTGAAAGTTAGCGATGCCATTGCTTCACTTTAGCTCAGATGTTATTTGCTCTCGTTGGAGGTTAGCTCGCGCATGGTTGAGTTACAGTCAGATTTAGAATACGTGGTGAGCGATCGCCTAAAAGTCTCTTTAGATGCGATCGCACAATTTTGCCAGCGCTGGAACATTGTCGAGTTTGCCCTCTTTGGCTCAGTGCTGCGGGATGACTTTCGCCCTGATAGCGATGTCGATGTATTAGTTACCTATGAGCCATCGCACCGCCTCACGCTTTCTCATTTATTGGGAATGCAGGAGGAGATAGAGGATTTATTTCACCGTCCTGTAGATTTGGTGGAAAAAAAGCAGTTAAAAAATCCCTATCGGCGATCGAGCATTTTGAAAACCTATCGAGTGATTTATGCAACCCAACCAGCGGGATAGTGGTTCACTTTGGGACATGGCGCAGGCAATCCGTCTGATTCAAGAGTTTACGACTGATGTTTCAGGCGAGACTTATCTTGAAAATGTTTTTATTCAAAGTGCCGTAGAGCGGCAGTTAGGGATTTTGGGAGAGGCAGCTCGGAGAGTTTCGATCGAGTTTCAGCAGTTTTATCCCGAAATAGATTGGCGAAATGCGATTAACTTACGAAATATTTTGGTTCACCGTTATGACCAAGTGAGTTCGGAAGTTATTTGGAATATTGTGACAAATATTTTGCCTAGTTTGCTGTTACAAGTAGAGGAATTATTGCCTACCTTACCTGATGATAGTTGAACGATCGCCCAAAAAAGCAAAATGGGCGATCGACCGATCGGCATATTTCCCAAAAATCAACTAGACTGCGAAATCAAAGACGCATCTTTTTTGTCCTTGGAGCGATCGACACTAAAATCTTCGTAGTACGATCGCTCGGTGTTGACATTCCACAAGTCGTTTGGAATATTGTTACAAATGTTTTCCCTAGTTTACTGGTTCGCAAAAATTTGGGTTAACTTCCTTTAACGGTTCAAACACCAGCACTGAATCGATCGCCCCAATTGCCTGCGACACTCGCAACTCGTGCGTTCCTTCGACAGTAATATACCGCTTGCCTTTCTTCTGAAGAACCTCAACAAACCACTGGTGCATAGTCATCCGTAAATGTTCGCTTTCTCGCGTTCCATCCTGAACAAATCCGAAATCCGGCTGAGTCAAAATATACAAATCGCAGCGGCGGCTGTCTGCAATTTGCTCGATCGTCGGATGTTCTGAACCAACGTAACGTTTGTGCCAAATACAAGTAGCTAAAGGGTCTGTATCGCAAATAACGACTTTGTTAGCGCGAGTAGCAATATGGTCTTCTATAACAGCTTGTTTCTTGGCTATTTCTACAAATTCATAGCTGTCCCAAATTTCAGGATCGGGCGAATATTGCCTGCCTTCCCAGTAACACCTGCCGTATTCGGGAACCCAAACAGTTTGGTAGTGCTGTGCGAGCGATCGTGCTAGGGTAGTCGTGCCACTCGATTCTACACCCAGCACGCAGACTCGTTTGGCAAAATAAGCTTTGGCTGGGGGAGTCAGCATTTGCCAGTTTTCGGCTAGGTGCGATCGCAATTGCGTTCCAGAAATCGGGAATTTGAGCCGTTGGCGATCGACTGCACAGTGTTGAGCTCCCATCAGTTTTGCCCAAGGTTCGCCGTAATCCTCTGAAGTAAAAGCGATATCGGGTTCTCGCCCGGAAAGCACCTCAAGAGTTCTCTGAGCCCAAGGTTCGGGGGCTTCTGGCAAATCGTCGAACACTTCGATAACTTCTGCGTCGGGATGCAAAAACCGAATCCAGTCGGCTCTAACGCTTCCTGCAACTGCTTGATTTGTTTTATAACAGGCGAGAACGATTAAAAGATCGACCTTCTTTTTAGCTTCTCGAATTAAGTAGTCGTGTCCTTTGTGGAAGGGGTAAAATTTGCCTACAGTAACACCGAGTATCATAAAGATTGCTGCTGTTTTAACTTTTGTTCCGAGTAAATCCGCTGGAAATTTTGCAGTCCGTAAATTGCCATCAACCAAAAAATCGCGTACAAAATACTCGTTAGATATAGCCCCCGCGAGGCATACAAGGGAACGTAAATCGTGTCTGCAACAATCCATAAATACCAGCTTTCGAGATAGCGTTCCATTAGGTACAACTGGGCGATCGCGCTTAAGATGGTTGTCAGGGCGTCCCAAAATGGTGCGGCGCCGCCCAAAGATATTAATACTGTTCGCAAGCCAAATACAGCAACTGTAACTAACACTGCGGTGAGGATGAGCCAGCGTTGAGAAATGCGACATACAGGTTTTTCTGTGCTGTTTTCGCCGCCCCGCAGCCAAATATAAATTGCTTGCAAACTCGTGATTAAATAGAAGAATTGAATCGCAACTTCGCCGTAAAGTTTAACTTGATAAAACACCGCAGCGTAGGTGATAACTCCGATTAAGCCGACCCACCAGCCCAGGGAATTGTTTTTAGCAAGCAGCCAAACACTCCAAGCAGAAGCGATCGCGGCTATCGCTTCGATTAAGTTGAGTTGGATAGGGACAAACCGCTGCACTGAAAGCAGGAGCAAAAAGATGCTTGCTGCGAAGCCGATTAAGTTTGGCAGGTTGGCTTTTTTCATGGCAATCCCTATTTCGGCTGGCTATATTCACTGCGAAATCAAAGACGCATCTTTTTTGTCCTTGGAGCGATCGACACTAAAATCTTCATAGTACGATCGCTCAGTATTCACATCCCACAAATCGTGCTTTTCCCCAAGAATATTTCTCGCGGCCAGCATCCCCGTCAGCATAGAATGGTCTTGATTGTTGTATCGGTGCATACCATTTCGCCCGATCGTCTGCAAATTCTCCATTCCCTTCAAAAAACCTTCAAGCACCTCCAAGTGTCCTCGATATTCCGCATCGTAAACAGGATAAGCCTTCGGCTGCCGCAACACCACCCCATCCTCAACATCCGCAGCTTTTGCCAAACCCAACTCAACCAACTCCCGAGTTGCTAATGCCACAAGTTCAGCATCCGACATTTCCCAAAGTTCCTCGCCTTCATTGCAAAAATATTCCATGCCCAAACAAGTTTTGTTCGCGTCGGGAACCAATGCAGCACTCCAATTCTTAAAGTTTTGAATTCGTCCGACTTTGACTTCGGGAGAGTGAATGTAAATCCAGTTGTCAGGAAACAAATCCTTGCAATCGACAATCAGCGATACAATCAAGAAATCTCGATATTTGAGCGAGCGCGCGGCGTGCAATACCTCTTCGGGGGGCTGCGGTTTCAGCCGTGCTACCAGCGCCGATATCGGCATACTCGTAATAAAATTATCCGCAGAATATTGGACTAATTCTCCATTATGTTCAGCAGTAATAGTTTTAATTTTATTACCTTCACGCTCAAAGCTAATCACCTTAGTATCGAGATAAACTTTGCCCTCTTTAGCTTCCACAGATTCGGCAAACTTTTCCCACATCATCCCCGGCCCCAAAGCCGGATAGTCAAACTCTTTAATTAACGTTTTAGTATCATTGCTGCCAAACAAAGCATTAATAATCGCTGTTGTCAGCGACAATCCTTTAATGCGCTGCGCCGCCCAATCTGCTTGAATTTCAGAACAGGGAATTCCCCAAACTTTTTCTGTATAAGTCTTGAAAAATGTTTTATACAAACGTTCGCCAAAACGATTGATCACCCACTGTTCAAAAGTTTCTTCTTTCGGAAGTGGCCAAATTCTCACTTTCAGATAACTCAAAATAATCAGCGCACTCTCAATTATGCCCAAATTAAAGAGAGTATTGAAGGCGCTGATCGGATAGTTGAAAAATTTACCTCGATAAAAAATTCGCGACAATCGTGGCACTTTAATAAACTCATTTCCCAGTACCTCTTGCCACAACTCCTGCACGGCTGCAACTTTAGTATAAAACCGGTGGCCCCCAATGTCGAAACGGTAGCCTTTGTAGGTTTCGGTGCGGGCTAACCCGCCAACTTTATCCCCTTTTTCGAGTACAACAGGGATGATGCCTTCCTTGACTAGCTCGTAGGCGGCAGTCAAACCCGCAGGGCCTGCACCCACGATCGCCACAGGATAATGTTTCACTCAGCGTACCTCCAGCCTTTTTATAGAACTCTACAATTATTTATAACTTCTAAAATTAATAGATGCACCCGTGAATACCCTGAGAAACTATCTATCGGGCTGATGTTGAAGGAGAATTTGCCTTGATTTATTAAGCGATACTGGCAAGTTAATTTTACCAGTCAAGGGCTTTTTTTGCGATAAGTGGCGACCAGTGCCGATCGCAAATGCCAGTCCGCTGTAAAAATAGAAAAGCCAGTGCCAAGGAATTGTTTTCAGGGCAAATACGATACCGTGTTTTTCCTTAAAAAAACGGTAAAGCGGTGCATTAATTGCTACCAGCGGTGTTGCCAGCAAGCCAGCCAGTACCAGAAAGTTCAGCGACCAGCACGTCCCCAAAACTGCCAGCAGCACTGCATAAGTTAAAATCACGCTGATGCGGTTCGAGACTTGCAAGTTGAGATCGTTATTCAATTTGCGATCGCGCCAAATCAGCTCTGTCCAAGGCAGCGCTCGGTAAAAAAAGTCAGCTTTCACCATCCCCACCGCTTCCCAGCGCTTCAAATGCTTCACCTGTAATG
Source organism: Microcoleus sp. A2-C3 (assembly GCF_036706065.1). Taxonomy (NCBI): domain Bacteria; kingdom Bacillati; phylum Cyanobacteriota; class Cyanophyceae; order Oscillatoriales; family Microcoleaceae; genus Microcoleus; species Microcoleus sp. A2-C3. The sequence continues at coordinate 9,961 of NZ_JAUBVX010000036.1, forward strand.
TTTTACACAGCCGAATTTTATAACCGGCTTGTTTCAAACGGTAGCCCAGCTCAATATCCTCGATCGAAGGTTCGCGGTAACTCTCGTTAAAGCCACCCATCTGCAAAAAAATTTCCCGGCGAATCACTCCGCAAGCTCCCCAAAAAGTCGAAGCTTCTTCGTTACCTGTTTGGTGCACGTAGTGGTGCAGCAAATTCCTATACTGGGATAAAAAATCTGGATCTCCAGGAGCATCATCGTAGGAGCCGATCAAAGCAGCTAAGTAGGGATTATTTTTGAACACCGATTTCGCATAACCCACAGCTTCTGGACAAACAGCCACATCAGCATCCACAAAAAACAGAATATCTCCCTTGGCAGCTTGCGCTCCCAAATTTCTCGCTCTCGCCGGGCCTCCAGATTCGGGAATTCTGATGACTTTTGCGCCGAATTCCTTGGCCAGACGCCAAGAACCGTCGCTTTCGCCATCTGCTACTACAATAATCTCGATCGGTCTCGGTACAGATTCAGCCAGTTTTGACAAACAGGTGCGGAAGTAAGCCCCCCCGTTGTGGACTGGGATAATCACGGATACAGTCGGGTCTTTGGTATAAATCATTACCGAGTTTACTTTAAATTGCAGGGAAAACAAATGATTGAATTTCAATGCTCCTACTGTACGAAGGGTAAAATCAGCTCTACTTTTTTATTTATAACCCGATTTCTGTTTATCTTCAACTAGATTTTTTACTGACATTGTAGGCTGCATTTATCCCGACTCATGCCTGTATTCTAAGCCACATCTGGCTGAGACTCACCTGATGAAGACAACAGCTTTACGAAATCTTTATATATATTATTGTTTTTGTAAACCTGATAACAAGCCCCACCAGCCATTGTGTTTGAGAGTATTCCACCACACAAGAATTTTCTTTTTTACTTAATTATTAGTATAAAATACAACATATTAATACTGAGGAGAGCCAACGGTGAGGACTTGCCCGTACAGGTGATTTTACAGACATCATGGGCAATCAACTCCTGCACGAAGTCTGTATCCCGACTGCTGTGTCAATGCACATTTTATGAGTTTTGGCAACATATTTAAAATGTACATCTGAAAATTTTTCACGATGTGCGATCGACCTTAGCTATTTGTTAACATAGCATCAGATCGCTGCTTGAGAGCCAAAATTTTTACATAAAAAAGTTTTTATATTACATGAACACCACCAAACATAATTTAGAACAGCCATTAATTTCAGTAATTATACCCGCTTACAACGCCGAGGAATTTATTGCTAAAACATTAGAGTCTGTCTTATCTCAAACCTATCAAAACATAGAAATTTTAGTAGTAGACGACGGCTCCACAGACACAACCGCCGAAATCATCAAAATTTTTGGTCAAAAAGATAGGCGAATCATCTTATTGCAGCAATCAAATGCCGGAGTCGCCGCCGCTCGCAACCTAGCAATTCAAAAATCCCAAGGCGAATACATTGCTCCCATCGATGCCGACGATATTTGGTATCCGCAAAACCTACAAAAACAAGTAGAATGCCTAAAAAAATCAGAACCATCTGTAGGAATTGTCTATTCCTGGTCAGTTGATATAAATGAAAAAGACTTGCTCATCGGTGGATTTTACAACTCCACCATCGAAGGAGAAGTTTACACAGCATTAGTTTATAAATATTTTATCGGCAATGCCAGCTCATCTCTAATTCGCCGCGCTTGCTTTGAAAAAGTCGGCGGTTACAACTGCCAATTCAAACTAGAAAATGCTCAAGGCTGCGAAGACTGGGAACTGCATCTCCGCATAGCCGAACATTATCAATTTACAGTAGTGCCAGAATATTTAGTTGGCTACCGCCAGATTGCCAGCAGTATGTCTTGCAACTATGCAGCAATGGCAAAAGGTCACTCTTTAATTATGGCAAATGTCCGGCAGCAACATCCCGAAATTCCTAGCAACATTTATCGCTGGTCTAGCAGCAATTTCTACATTTATTTAGCAGTCAAAAGCAACGGCAACGGCAATCATCGCAGTACATTATTTTGGCTAGCTCAAGCTTTTAAAGAAGATTTATTTATGTCACTATTGCGTCACAATCTGTACTTGCTGTCAATAACCAGTCTCTTAAAAATTATAGTCTCACCGCCCACTGAATCGGGTTTAAAATTAAAACCAACATCAGAATCGAGTGAAGGGACGACACTTGCGACGATTGAAACGCGGACGAAAGTTCACAAAATGTTGCCGTCGCAGGTGTATGAAAGAATGCGGTTTAATAGTTTAACAAAATGATAGGCATCAATTTTATTTGTAGAGTGTGCATTGCACACCTTACCAGGAGGCATCAACTTTATTGGTAGGGTGTGCATTGCGTACCTTTTGTCACGGCTAAAATTATCACGTCAAGCGAATTCGTAAAGCATCAATCAAACGATGTTTAGTCAACCAATCTTTCACTTCAGGGGTTAAAAGACTCAAAGTGGCACCCTCATTAGCAGCAATTTTGAGAAAATTCAGCACTGCTTCAGGGACTTCATCAGCATCCAGTTTATCCCAGCATTGCTTCAATTGCTCAATTAGGCGATCGACTTTTGCAAAATCCTCAAGGCTTTCGGGAATTGAGTTAGACTCCCGAATTTGCAAATCTAAAGTTCTAATTCGTTGGATAGCTGGCTTAAATGCCGAAACTTTATCTAGCACATTGAGGACTTCCTGATTCGTGCTCGGCATTTTTTGAATTCGGTACAGCCACCAAGCTTGAGTCAATTGCTCTCTCAGAGCTTTTTGTAATTGATTTACCGCAGAAGTAAAAATTTTGTTATTGAAATTTTCATTGTCTATAATCCACTCAGGATTTTCCTTAAATTTTGCTTCAACATTAGTAATAAATTTCAGTAAACTGTCCGCCTTTTGAGTTAAATCAAAATTGGAAATTCCTCTTTCGCCAAAAGCTCTTAAAGATTGCACCAGAGGTATAGTTCCAGTGACCGCTTGCTCAATTTGTTGCTGTCTTGATATAAAACCCTCCAAATTCTTTGCATACTTCTGAAGATTAATTCTATTTTGAGACAACTCACTCAGTTGATTGGATTTTTCTACAAGCATATTGTTTATCCTTTAATCTCACTAATTAGATTCCGCAGTTTGGCAAATCCATCTTGAATAGATTTATGGCTAGATTCTACTGTTGCACCACCAGACGCTTCTAACTCCTCAATCCGGTTTTTGACCTCGGTTAGAGAAGCATCAAGAAAATTATTGGTACTGTTTAGAAACTCCAAAGATTCTGTCATTGCTTTTTGATTATTTTCGCTGAGATACTTAAGCAGCTTCCCCGGTTGACTGTCGGGATTATCCTGCTCCGTTTGCACGCGCTTCATGTTATCTACATAGCTAGAAAGCCCGCTCGCCTTAAACTGTTTTACGACCGATGTTAGGTCATCTAAATTCTTCCGACCCCGAAATACAGCGGCTTCTCTGGATCGCTCCATTGCCTGTTTTACAACATCAGCAACATCCTTTTTATTGATATCTTCTCCTAATTCAGATACAAGAGAATGATAAACAGCGAGTTGCCGATCGCACTCCTCTTGAATCGATTTTTCTAGCAATTCATCCACAGCTTGACGCGCTTTATCAATTTCGGGAAACTTCTCCCGAACATCTGCCGGAATTTCACATTGAGGCTGCCAAGATTTGCTAACCTGTTTCAAAGATTGCAAAATTTGGACAGTATCAATAATTTGAAATTTCGGAGAGCTACCTTTCGTGCAAGCCGTTCGACTGGTAACAGTTTCTAGTAAAGCTAGGGAGTGTTTTTGTAAAGTACCAAATAGCTTCTTCCAAGTAGCTGAACGATGTTCTAAATCTTTTGGCTCTAGTTTGAGAAACAAAGCATTTATCAAATCTTCAGTAGAATTGGTAGAATGTCCGGCCATTGTGGTGGCGATCGCCAGTAGCTCAACTGCCGCAGGTACAGGGCTCCAGGGTTCCCCAGACTCGCGGGGATACAGGCGAATCTGCTCAACTACATACTGACTCCATCTTTCCAGTTGTTTAGCATAGGTGCGGAAGTAGCGATCGCCCTCTGGGAACTTCCAATGCTTGTAGTGCCTGTATTGCAACATACCTTGAAAGGCGATCGCCGTTTCCCGAAACTCATCTGCATCATCAGGATTCAGAGGAAGAGATAGTTTAACTCCAGAAATCGTCTCCCTCGTCACTTTTGGACTAAAGAAAGTAATATTTCTGCTTTTAAAATATGTCGTATTACTACTAGCAAAAACCCCCTTAATCAGCATTTCCGTGTCCCATTCAATCCGCTCGCCGATAGCCGAATAAATCAAAGGTCGCAGTTCTCCAGCGATATCTTGCGGGAAAATTTCTTGATTGTTCCAGCTATCTAGAATTTGTATTTGTTTAGTCAGCTTTTCTGGAAATTTTTCAGCTTGAATTTGTGAATCAACTTGATAATTACCAACTGAAGAACTAGACTCTTGAACACCCGAAACAGATGATGTTTTTTTTGTTTGCTGAACCTCCCCGCCCAGCCTCGGAATATCAAATGCAGAGTGAACTTCTGGGTGCAAATCGCAAAGATCGTTACTATCCGTCCACAAATCTAAGAGAACCTGGCGGCGATCGCCATTTTGGGGATCTTTGGCTTGAATATCTCCCTGAACCATTGCACTCAGCCGCATCTTACCAAAGTGTTCTCGCACAGAAATAGCAGGAAAATCTCCTCGTTCGATATCAGCAACAGAAGTTTCTAGCGTCCACTTAAGAACATCTTTAATCAAAATCCGAGGGTTGAAATTTCCGGGATTGACTCTGGAAAGCATTTGTTCTAATGCTTCAGGCGTGAAGGGATACAAACCAAAACCGTCTGCTTCTGCAAAACCTGCATGACAAGCTACTTTATGTTCGCATTCATTGCAAGCACTAGCTAAAGATTCTCGATCCGAATCTTCGCGATTGCGAGAGTTAGCCCAATTTTGAATTATTTTATCCTCCAAACGCACGGCGTTGAGATATCTACCGACAAATTTTTTGATATCTGCATAATTCACTAAAGATTGTTCACCAACTGTACCGATGTCAAGATTAACGCTAAAAGTAATTCGCTGTTTTACAGTATCTAACCTCAGACTGTCAAAATAGCCAGTAGTACAAGCTAGCGCCGTTCTGATCGCGCACAAATGTTTGCCTCCTGCTTGTTGAGGTCGCGCTAAAACAGCTTCTAAAACTTCGCGATCGATGCCTTGCAATTTAGCAAAATCTTCAATCAGCAAAACTAACTCGATTCCTTGTGCGGCTAAAGTTTCGCGAACTTCCCCCATCAATCTTTGTAAATCTTCGCGCCCCAAGCTCAAAACCTGAGCTATCGCTTCATCTAAATGTCGGTTCAACCAATCTACAGTTGCCCTTTGAATATCCTCATCGCCGATCAGTAAGCTATAAAATTCCCGCGCAGACTGCCCAGATTTTTGCAAGTTTAAGACATTGAGAGGCAAGTCATTTAGCGAAAAATGCCGCCTTTCTTCCACAGTTTCTACCGTATCTCGCTGTCCGAGAATGTGGATAACTAATTGATGGATAATACCCCCATCCTTTAGCCAGTGTTCTCTAAAAAATGGGTCGTAGAGAAGAGAATCCACAGCACCAACTAGGTAATCTTCCACATCAGAAAGTTTAGTGCGATCGCCCCGACCGTTCGGGCCAACCGCAGCCGCAAGCTGATTCAGAAGTTGTTCCCGCGCTTGCGCTTCAGTTAAGGTGCTAGTGGCTCGATTTAAACGCTGCCGGTATTCATCAAAACTTGCTCCTTCCATCCCTTCTAATATTAAACTGATAATATCTTTGAGATTCGTGCCAATTTTGGGAATCAGCAAAACTCGGCGCTTCTGTGTCGATTCAATATTCGCAGCTAGCCAACGAATCAGGTGAGATTTTCCCGTCCCAGAACTTCCTAAAACTGGCACAAAAGCGAAATCTTGTTCAGCGAGAAAATCTTTCAGAAATTGTTCCTCACTGTAGGAAACTCGCGACGGTGCTTCGATCAGTTCCTGGCGGTACATGGCAATTGGATGGTGAGTTGCCAGAAATATACTATCTGGAGTTTGGGTAGCCTCCACACCCATCACGCGACGAACGCGATCGACATCCCAGCAAACAAATTTTGTAAAAGTCATGGTTCAACCCCTGTCAAAATAATATGAGAAAACCCTGCTTCTTTGTCGCCACTTGGAAAGACGAATAAATTAGCATCTGACTCTCGGATCAGCTTGATGTAACCATCATCCTGAAGGCGGAATAAGGCAAAAGCCGTGCTAGTTGATAAGTGATTTGGTAAGCGAAAACCAATTTTTTCTTCAACTTGGTCTCGAAATTTGCCAGTTTCAAACACCGGGCATTTTTTAGCTAGGCGATCGATAAACTCTCGGATTGAAAGTTTAGCTTTTGCTTCTCCTTGAAATAAATCATTTAAATTTCTTCTGAGATAAGCAGTTGGCTCAGCCACAACAAGTTTTTTGTTTGAATCTGAAGCATGGCCCCAAGCAAACCCTAAATAACACATCCAATCCTCGACTTGACCAGACAGGGTATTGCTGGATATTTTCAAATCTAAAGACTCAGCAACTCCCTGCTCTGCGACAAGCTTTTCTACTTTTTCCCATGTATCGGGAGCATCATAAATATCCTGTGCTAAATACCATGCTATTAACCGACCTAAATCTTCTTCATCTTCGTTATCAGCAAAAAATAGCTGTACCAGCGTATCTGGCAAAAACTTATCGCCTGTCTGAGGATGTCGAAATGCTTCGGGGAGTTCAAGATTTATAGAAATATCCTCATTTTCTTCGATTAATAAACCGCACTTGATACTTTCTCCCAACGCAGCATCAAACATCGGATGTTTGGCACCTTTGTTTCTCCCTTCTGACAATTCATTTGGAGAAAGCAGCCCAGTTAGTTTTTCCCTATTTTCGCGCTGCTTTGGTGCTTGAAGTAAATATCTAAATATTCCTCGCATTCTACTAGGAGTAGCTAAAGCAGTTTTTAAGACGCTCATAAATTAACCTCCCTGTAAAAGTGATTAAACATAAAGTATCTACCTGAAAAAATATCAATTAGCTTGCGGTCAGGGCGGATCGGATCGGGTGTATCTACGGGAAGGAAGATAATCAGGGGAGCATGAGAAGTTCTGTTGAGTGACAGATAGTTGTGAGGGATCTCCTTTCCGGGCGGATGAAAGATTAGGGTGGGAATGCGCGGCATCAGCATGGGTTCGTATTTGTGAAACAAAAATATACAAATATCGGCTATTCGATTTGTTTCTGCAATCAAGATACTCTGAAATTCATCAGCCACCACCAGATTATTAATTCCCTGCTCTATTAACCAGTTAAAAACTTGAGAGCTTTTGAGTTGCCAACTTTGAGCTTCAAGAGACTCATAAAAAACGAGCATTAATTTATCTCCTCCCAGCAATGATTTTAGTGTTTCACCTACAACAAAATTTGGTTTTTGCCATACAGGTAATGGTGCGGGCATAATTCCAGAAAATACTACTTCCCTGTTTTTTCTGCAAACAGGACATCCACCACAAGCGGGAGAAACTATCACCTGTTTTCTAGGTTCTGGGGCTGCACGGGCGGGTATGGTGTAAGCTTCAGCTAAGATTTCGGAAATACAGCGTTTTGGCCGCAAAACCTCGCGCATTAATTGCAGATTTTTATAGCTCCAGTTTTGGCGTTGTTGGCGAATTGGCTCTACTTTATGTTCCCAAGTTTGACGGTTGAGGTGCGATTCATCCCGGATGCGGATGAACCGGGATTCTCTGTGAACTTCCCAAGCTTGGTTATAAGCTGCTTCCGATCTAAAATTTCTTCTTTGCGGCGGTTCGTCAGCATCGATATTGATTAAACCCGATCGACTCATCAGCGTTAAAGTGCGGATGTTCCAAGCCTGATTCTGTTCGCTGTTCATGTCAATATCTTCTGGTTTTAAGGATGGAGGAAGATTCACGGGAACGCGAAACCGACCATCGGGAAGAATTTTTTTATTCAAAAACATACTTTTCCACCGTTCTAAACCCCGATCGATCGTTATGGCAGATTTGTCATTAAGATATTTGGCAATGTCTAAGTCTTCAGTGGTATGTAAGGTGAGCGAGATTGCTGCTTTGCCATCTCGACCTCCTCGACCGACTTCTTGATAAAAGCGATCGATAGTTTCGGGGATGCAAACATGAAGCACGGCTCGAATATCTGACTGATCCACACCCAATCCGAAGGCAGAAGTAGCCACAACTATATCAACTCGTCTCTCGCGCAAGTTTTGGATCAGTTGAGAGCGTTCTTCGGAACTGGATTCCCCGGTCATAATTGCACACCGTTTGAATCCAGCAAACAATAATTCCTGTTGCCATCGCCTGATATCTTTGCGCGTTGTGGCGTAAATAATCAGAGGGCGGGGAAGATGATAAACGGCCTCAATTAATCGCTGTTTCCTGATTTCTTCACTTTGACACCAAGCAAACCAGTAGGATGGTTCAGGTCGCAACTGTACGGCAGATATTACTTGAAAATGGCCGGGTTTTCCGAATAAAATTTCTAGGGTATCTAAACAGGATTCTGTTAAGGTTGCAGTCAGTAATAAAGTTGTAAAAGAAGTTAAACGCAACAAATCTCTTCGCAAGCCTGGGATCTCTTGGAAGGCGGGGCGGAATTCATCGCCCCACTGCTCGACGATATGAGCTTCATCTATTACTAAATACCGTAGCATTTGTAATTTGGCTGCTTCGTAAAGAGCAGGTGCGAGAGACTTCATCAAGCTTTCGGGCGAGGTGAAAACGATTCGCTGAGTGCCGTTGCGAATGCGATCGCGAATTTCCTGCCTTCTCTCTTGTTCTTGCCCGGATTCATCGCCATAATAGGCAGTCGCATGGTTCACAAAATGTCTCAAAGCTCGTTCTTGGTCAATGGCTAGTGCTGTAGTTGGCACTACAACAACTGTTACACCAGCATTTTGCGATCGCAACAAAGCCGGCAGTTGAGCGCAAAGACTTTTACCCGCTCCTGTAGGCAAATTAATCGCCAGTGTCGAATTGTCAGGAGCCGTCAAAACTGCCCGAATTGTTTCACGTTGCCCGACACTCCGATACTTCTTCAATTTCACTAATTGCAGGAACGGATCGCCGTCTACTGGCTCATAATTTCGGCGGATTTTATCATTAAATACGGGTTTGTCTGGGGGATATTTTTGGGAAAAGTCCAGCCAATCTGGCTGCCAAGGATGAGCGCTAATCAGATAATAATCGGCACCTTCGCTCAATATATCGATGCCGCTTTGTTGCCACATTTCGCGATCGGGAAAATTAGCTTTCCGAGGTACTTTTAAAATTGGAGGTATCCCACCTTTTTGCTCATATTCCCGCCGCAGAACCTGACGGATCAGAGCCGCAATATCTCCCATTCCCGGCGCGTAAGAAGTTCCCGCAGCATCCAAAGTTTCCAGCAAGCGCCTGTGACAAGCTTCTGAAAAATGACTTTTATCAGCAGGAATCTTACCTGTTTGGAGAATTTCTCTGAGATATTGAAAAGAATCAGCCATCACTCATTTCCCCCTTCCTGAGATTCTACCGGAGGTCGCCCAGAAACAATGATGAATCCTACAGAATCAAGCTTGATTCCGGGATGGCGAATTCCTTCTAAAATAGCTTGACTTAAGGCAGTTTCTATGTTGAACTCTTCGGCTAGCAAAGAATGCGAAGTTTGTTCGCTTTCAGCCAGTCGGTTGAGGCGCAGCCGGAGTTGGTCTAGTCTATTTCCTAGTTTATGGTCGGCGATTTTGGCGCGTTGTTCGGAGAGTGAGATGAAAAAAGTGCGATCGCGCAACAGTATTTCAGAAGTCTCGCGCGCCTGACTGCACAAATCTGCCCACTTACTCTCATCAACAAACTCATTGAGCACCGATAATCGAGTTTTGGCTAAATTGTAATCTCGCGAGGGACGAGAACTTTTACCCTTGTACGAACCTTGCAGAATCTTCAAAAGAGCTTCATCTTCAACAATGCTCATTGGTTCGTAGCGAGCATCAAGAAAAATTGTCTCTACAATTGGGGGAAATAGCGCATCTGTGCGTCGCTTCAGAGATTTAAATTTACTACTATCCTGCCCCAAATCTGTTAAAACTTGCTGGGCTATTTCCAAATTAGCCTCGACTACATAATTAAAGCGAAAACCGAACCATTCCATCCCTTCTCCAGCATCCCAAGATTCCTCGCACCGCCACATCGCAAAGGCTTGACCTCGGTCATCCCAATGAATATAAGATGCTAGCCCTTCCACAAATCCTTCCCCAATACGGTAGAGATTGACACCAGGATGTTGAGTTGATATTCTCCGATTATAAGTGCCAGATATTTCTCCACAATCAACAAAGTGAGTTCTTAGATCGTGAATTGGAATTAAAGTGCGCGCAGTATGTTGATAATGCTGCACTTTTGCTAAATTCAAATCGTCAATTTGCTTGAATCGTAGCGCTTGACAAATCCAGTCTTCAGTTGCTCGTTTAATTTCTTGATGGCCGGCGTCATAATCATCTAAAGCTTGAAAATACTCGGTAGCATTTTCATCTTGAGCATCAATTTCATCTAAAGCGTTTTGTTCGCTAATTTTCACCTGTTCCTCAGCAATTCCTTGCCTGATTGAGTCAATTTTTTCTAAGAGTCCGCTAGCGCCAGCTTGAAATAGCACGGCTTCAAGTTCTGGAAGTTTTTCATCTACATAAAACTGAAGACTGGCAATTGATTGATCAAAAATGCCGAAACCACTTTTTAATAATTCATACCAAGCACTGTGAGGGCTATCCTCTAGGTCTGCACCTGCAAATACTGTAAACTGAACATTCATCGGACGACCAATGCGATCGATCCTGCCAATCCTTTGTTCTAAACGATTGGGCGACCAGGGAATATCGAAATTAATCATCCAATTTACAAATTGGAAGTTGCGGCCTTCTTCACCAGAGGAATCACAAACCAGGATAAAACATTTTGGGTTGTTTTTGAACCGAGCGAGGTTTTTTTCAACCTGAGAGCGTTCCATCCCTAATTGATGGCTAGCTACAGTTTCTTGACCAAAAGTATCTGATAAGTACCGGAAAATTTCAGTATTTGTTTTAACAAAACTGGTAAAAATGACAATTTTAGGTAAGGTATCTCCAGGTACCGGTCTGCGAAGTCGCTGTTGCAATTGTTCGAGCAATTTATGAAGGTTGCTGCGATAAGATTGGAGTTTGAAACACTCAGATAAATGATAGATTAGAACGATTTTGAGTAATTCGATGCGATCGCCATCTTCTGAAGGTTCTTGAATAATTCGCAGCAAAGATTGCAGGATTTCTGCTTCTCCTGAAAATTTGGGAGTTTCACTCAAAATTCTGGCGCTATCAATCCCAAATTCCTGAATGATGCCAGCATGGGAGATACAACTTAAACGGACTTCAACTACCTGTTGCAAAATTCCCAGCCAAGTACCAGCAGCACGGAATAACAGCATAAAAATGTGCTGATATTTTTGTTCTTTGGGGGCGATAGTGCGCCATTCGTCGATGAGTTCGTGAATTTGGGGCGATCGCTCATCTAATTCATATTCGACTTTTGGTATGATATTGCGATCGAAAATTACATCTTCTACAGAAGCGCGACGGTTGCGGAGCATTCGACGGTGCAAGCGATAGGTGTCGCTGATGTGGGTGCGAATCGATCGCACAATTCGATCGCCCGCAGGTGTTTCTTTAGTCTGCAAGCAAATTTGCAACTGATCTGCGAGGTTTAGCAGATACGGATCTTCAGCAAACAGATTTCGCAGTTGGTTGAGGTTAGTTTTAAGAACAAAAGGATTTGCTCCTTCCTTAAATGAGAGTAAAACTCGACCAATTTGTTGGCGGTTTTGCACCCTCGCACGAAAACCTTCCAAATCGTTAAGTTGATAGGTTATTGGATCTAGCAAGTGCAGCATCGCCAGGAAATCTTGCTCGTGATTGAGAACTGGGGTTGCAGATAATAGGAGTAGGCGATCGCTTTGATGAGCGAGGTGTTTGCAAGTCTCGAAAAGCCCGCGCTTCGCGGAATCTGAAGAGGTAGCCATTGCTGCGACGTGATGCGCTTCATCTAAAATTAAAAAGCCTAAATCGGCATTCGGGCTGATTCGATCGACATTTTCTACTGCAAGCACCTGCACTCGATTGTCCGAGGGAGAAATATAAAATTTATTTTCTAATTCTTGAAGCCATTGTTCCTGCAGGTATTGCGGTACTAATACCACAGCCCGTCCCTGGGGGTAGTCGAGAAGATATTGGCGAAGAATAGCACCAGATTCGATCGTTTTTCCCAGTCCAACTTCATCTGCTAACAGGTAACGTTGAATAGGATCTTCTAGTACGCGCCGGACAACTTCAACTTGATGGGGATAAAGCTCAATATTGGCAGAAATCAGCCCTGTCATGCCGCGACTGACAGCGCGTTGTTGAGTCAGACACTTGACAAAAGCTAAACGTCGATCGTGAAAGTAAGGTGTTTCTTGACCTTTCAGCGCCAGAATTGCGATCGGATCTTCAATGGGGATATTGCAACGCACGCAAACATCTCGTTCAAAGGCGAATTCAGTTTGGCGATCGGGTAAGTCAATCTCGTATCGACAGCTATCTTCATCCCAAGCAAAAATCCGACCAACCCTCCAAGTTTGTTTGCTTTGAGACCAGAAATAGCACCTCGTCTGAGGTTGCAGCCTAACTCGAACCAGCCAACTTAAGGCTAAGGTTCGTTCTATCCGGTTCCCCACCGAACAAAAATACTCAACTAAGGCATCTGAATTAGATATTTTAACAACTTTTCCTATACCGAGGTCATTGTTGCGCGATCGCACCAGAGCACCAAGCTCGATCATAATTCCGGTCTCCTCAGAGCGATCAGTTGCTTTGCAAAAAACTTCGCCAACGCTATAGCACTTGAGTCGATCGATCAAACAATGAATTTTCTTGCGGCTAACCGTAGCAGCAATCGTGCTATTACTTACGTCAACAATTTATACTGTGCCGCTTTTACTGCATTGCTGCATGATTATGTAATAATTATTGACAAACCCAGCAATTATAAACTGATAGTAGCAGAGGGAATGCAGCAATCTCAATAAATGCGGCTCTCCGCGCTTTACCGTATCAAACCGAAATCGAGGCAATATTTGATACCGTAAAAGCCTTTGACATTTTGCACTCTTGTTGCACGGTTTTCGGCTCAATGTCTGAGGTTATGTTTAGAAGCGCACTCGGAATCAAGCAGTCGATCGCAAAAAACCCGGTTTCTGCAACACGGACGCATCCGAGGCCCAGAAACCGGGTTTTTGACCAAAATCAAAATATCTAAACCAGTATTTTCCTAAAAAACCCGGTTTCTAACCATCAGCGTTTAACTTCCGTACAAACAATCTAAGCGTGAGAAGCTGTAGGAGTTTTAGCTTGTGGGTGCTTACCGTCCGGCGAAATAGATTCCCCTTCAATAAACGATCGCAACATCCAAGCCATTTGCTCGTGCTGTTCCATCAAACCAGTCAAAAAGTCTGCGGTTCCGTCATCCTTAAACTCTTCACCACACTGTTCAACGTGCTTGCGGAGATTGCGAATAACCAGTTCGTGATCGTCAACCAAACGCGATACCATCTCACTTGCTAAAGGCAAATCGCCGACGTGTTCCTTAATCGAAGCATACTTAAGAAAACCCTCAGCAGTACCAATTGGGTAGCCGCCTAAAGCTCTCACCCGTTCCGCCATAGCATCGATATTTATTGTTAACGCCTGATAGTGTTCTTCCCACAACTGGTGGAGCGAGCGAAACTGCGGGCCAACTACATCCCAGTGATACTTTTTAGTTTTGATTAACAGCAGATAAGCGTCTGACAGGTCGTGATTCAAAAGTTCGATAACACCTGCACGCTGCTCGTCAGATAGACCTATATTTAACTTACGCATTGAAATTATTTCCTCGATTCTTCTAACTAGACATTTATTAAAACAAATTTTGCCAGCAGTTGACATCAACCCAAAGGACGATCGCACTTTTAGTCAAATATCTGCATTTCAGGTTAAAGTAATCACAATATAGATACCCTTAGATAGATGTCATGCAGCTTTTTGTTCCTGGCCGCCTTTGTCTGTTTGGCGAACACAGCGATTGGGCAGCCGCTTATCGCCCCCTCAATCCCGCTATAGCAAAAGGCTGCACTCTGATAGCCAGTACAAATCAAGGAATTTATGCTGAAGTTAAGCCGCATCCCACACACTTGATTTTGCGGGCTGCTTTAAATGACGGCACCAAAATAGAAGCTGCACTCCCGATGGAAAAAAATTGTCTGCTTGCTGAAGCACAAACAGGAACTTTTTTCAGTTATGCAGCAGGTGTTGCGGCTCAATTTCTCACCTACCACCGCGTGGGAGGAGTAGAGATTGACAATTATTTAACAGATTTACCAATTCAGAAAGGCTTGTCTTCCAGCGCCGCAATTTGTGTGTTAGTAGCCCGCGCTTTCAACCGCTTATACGATTTAAAAATGAACGTGCGCGACGAAATGGAAATCGCTTATTTAGGCGAGACTGCAACACCTTCGCGCTGCGGCCGCATGGATCAGGGTTGTGCCTATGGAAATCGCCCGATCATGATGATTTTTGACGGCGCTACAATGGATGTTGTTGAGTTAACAGTTGCCAAAGATTTGTTTTTGGTTATCGTAGATTTGGGCGCCAGCAAAAACACTCAAGAAATCCTGGCAAGTCTCAATCTAGCTTATCCCTTTGCTGCGAATGAAGTTGCAGCAAACGTGCAGCAATATCTCGGTGCGATTAGTTCGAGAATTACGCAAGATGCAGCCGCAGCTTTACAGCAGGGAGATGCAGTTAAACTCGGTGAGTTGATGAAAGTTGCCCAGAGCAAATTTGACCAGCATTTAATCCCCGCTTGTCCGGGACAGTTAACTGCTTCTGTTTTGCACGAACTTTTGAACTATCCACCGATTCAGCCTTATATCTTGGGCGGGAAGGGAGTAGGTTCTCAAGGAGACGGCACGGCGCAGTTTATAGTTAAAGATGCAGAAAGTCAACAGCAGGTGATCGAGATGATTGCACGGGATTTTCCTCAGATGAATTGTGTGAAACTGAAAATCAGTTGAAAAAAAAACAATTTAGGGAATCTTCAAATTCTTCAATCTAAAATCTAAAATCCTATGACAATCCGTTCTCAGTACAAAGTCCGCAAAGCGGTGATTCCGGCAGCCGGTTTTGGCACTCGGATGTTTCCGGCTACTAAGGCTGTGAAGAAGGAATTCTTTCCAATTATCGATCGCGACGGTCGCGCCAAACCGATAATTTTGGCAATTGTGGAAGAAGCTTTGAGCGCCGGAATCGAAGAAGTTGGTATAGTTGTGCAAAATGGCGATCGCACTTTTTTTGAAGATTTCTTTAAAACTGGGCCGTCTCCTGAACTTTTCCAAAAACTGTCTCAGCAAAATCAGGACTATAGCAAATATTTACAAGAGTTGGGGCAGCGCGTTACAATTCTTACTCAAGATGTTCAGGAAGGGTTCGGACACGCGGTATTTTGTGCTCAGGAATGGACGAACAATGAGCCATTTCTTCTGCTTTTGGGCGACCATATTTACTTGTCGGACACTGCAAACTCTTGCGCGCGCCAGCTATTGGATATTTACTCGCAAGTGCAGCAAAGCGTAATTGGTTTGAGGGTGACACAGGCTGAGGTAATTCATCACTACGGCTGTGCCGCGGGTGTTTGGCAGGCACAAGATGCTATTTTGTCGGTGACGCAAGTTTACGAAAAGCCGGATATCGAGTATGCGCGGCAGCACTTAAGCGTAGAAGGTATGGCGGAGGATTTATTTTTGTCATTTTTTGGAATGTATGTGCTTGAGCCTAAAATTTTTGATTATTTGGCTGAACATATTAATGTCAATTTTCGAGAAAGAGGCGAATTCCAGTTAACTTCGTGTTTGGATAAATTGCGGGAGTTCGAGGGAATGGCTGGTTATGTGGTGCAAGGGCGGTGTTTTGACACCGGATTGCCGGATATTTACCGACAGACGCTGATTGATTTTGCCATATCTGGTGGGGCGATCGGCTAATATGGCTGCGCCCTTGCCTGTACCCTATTTGTAGTGAGGACTTCAGTCCTCATACAACGAATAACAGCAATTCACCAGCAGCGCCCCCTGAACAAATCCACAAACCAACTATATATATATAAGTCGATCGACTTTGACGCTACCACACATCAGCTATAACCCTTGGTTTTCCGTTGTTAACCGCCCAAAATTCCCGTTTATTGTAACAAAATATTACAAAATGACGCTAAAACAGCATAGAGTCTTGACAGTAAGAAAGTAAGCCGCTATTCTGATAAACATACCCGGGTAAGTCAATTCACAGTCCTATGCAAGAAAAGCAAAAAGTTACATTGTATCTTCCACCAGAACTGCATCGCCAGCTCAAAATCCGAGCCGCAGTCGAAGCTGAACCGATGTCATCAATTGCAGAAAGGGCAATTTTCTTTTACCTAGGAAACCCCGAACTGGTTGACGAAGTAGAAGCATCCTACGGACAAACCCATCGGGTATACACTTGTCCAGAATGCACGGGTTCTGTCGTAATGCGAGATGGAGAACTGGCATCCGTAACAAGTCAGCCGAGCGTATTGGCTGAGCAGGATCTTCCAGTAAAGCAGGTGTCAGGCATCAGCGCCAGCACAGCCCAAGCGGGAGAGGAAGAATTGGTTCCCTGCTAAGAATGCCTTGCTTCCCCAAAAACCGAGAACTGAAAATTTCAGCATTGGGCTAAAGGCAGCATTGAGATTCAGCAAAGATAGCACCGTCTCTAGTGGGTCGAGGAATATGCAAGAAGAGATCAGTATCCTAATCCAAGCTCAATATCCTCTGATCTACCTCGTGACATCCGAGGAAGAGCGGTGTGAGCAAGCAATTTCGACAATAGCTCAAGCAAAACCACAGCGACGAGTATTTATCTGGACTGTAACTCACGGCATTGTGGAGTACGGTCAACCGCGCACCACTACCCAGCACAACACCGTCTCCCCAGAGGCAGCCATTGAATGGGTGATCAGGCAGCGAGAACCAAACAGCAACGCTAGCATCTACATTTTCAAAGATTTACATCCTTTTATCGATTCTCCTCCGGTAACGCGGTGGTTGCGCGATGCGATCGCCAACTTCAAAGGAACGCAAAAGACAATTATACTGATGTCTCCTTTGCAGCAAATTCCGATCGAGCTAGAAAAAGAAGTAGTGGTATTAGACTTCGCGCTCCCAGACATGAAGGAACTAAACCAAGTATTGTCTAGCCAGTTGGAGCAAACAAAATCGAAACGCATTACCACAGAAGCGCGAGAAAAACTTTTAAAAGCAGCCTTGGGATTGACTAAGGACGAAGCTGAAAAAGTTTATCGCAAAGCCCAAGTTTGCACGGGGCGCTTAACCGAAGAAGAA
Source organism: Microcoleus sp. A2-C3 (assembly GCF_036706065.1). Taxonomy (NCBI): domain Bacteria; kingdom Bacillati; phylum Cyanobacteriota; class Cyanophyceae; order Oscillatoriales; family Microcoleaceae; genus Microcoleus; species Microcoleus sp. A2-C3. The sequence goes on from NZ_JAUBVX010000036.1 coordinate 27,526, forward strand.
GTAGACATCGTTCTGTCGGAGAAAAAGCAGCTAATTCGGCGCAACGGCATTCTAGAGTTCATCGAAGAAGACGAAACCCTGGATGCAGTCGGCGGTTTAGAAGAGCTGAAACGATGGCTCAGACAGCGTTCCAACGCCTTTACAGAACGGGCGAGAGAATACGGTCTGCCTCAACCAAAAGGGATGTTAATTCTCGGCGTACCGGGATGCGGAAAATCGCTGATTGCCAAGACTACCTCCCGCCTTTGGGGATTGCCCCTGCTGCGGCTAGATATGGGTAGAGTCTACGATGGCTCGATGGTAGGTCGATCGGAAGCCAACCTCCGCAACGCCCTAAAAACCGCAGAATCCATCTCCCCAGCCATCCTTTTCATCGACGAACTAGACAAAGCCTTTGCCGGAGGCACTGGTTCGGCAGACTCAGACGGAGGCACATCCAGCCGAATTTTCGGTTCCTTCCTCACTTGGATGCAAGAAAAGACTTCCCCAGTCTTCGTAATGGCAACAGCCAACCGAATCGAGCGGTTGCCGGGGGAATTCTTGAGGAAAGGTCGATTCGACGAACTCTTCTTTGTTGACCTGCCAACTAAAGAAGAACGCCAAGATATATTCAAAATTCACCTGTCAAAACGGCGTCGGGAAATTACTCGCTTCGATTTAGAGCAACTTTCCAATGTTTCCGACGGCTTTTCAGGAGCAGAAATTGAGCAAGGGCTGGTAGCAGCCATGTACGAGGCCTTCGCTCAAGATAGAGAGTTTACGCAGTTAGATATCATCGCGGCCATTAAATCTACATTGCCACTGTCTAAAACCATGACCGAACAGGTCAGCGCCCTCCGAGATTGGGCGAGACAGCGCGCACGGCCCGCTGCGTCTTCCGTCGCTGAATACCAGCGAATGGAATTCTAAAAGCTTTCTCCTGGTCCAAACAGGAGCAAAGGCTAGCAACAGCTAGCAGTTCGATTGAAAAGCCGCCCAGCGGCACCGTTAAATCCAGACCGTTGTTGTTTCTCTCTCAGTTTTATTAGGAGGAAATCCAATGTCTCACTTTAGCACTCTGCGTACCAAAATCACTGATGCCGAAATCCTGAAAGCTTCCCTGCGCGACTTGGGCATTTCAGTCAAGTCCGAAGCTGATGTTCGCGGCTATAACGGCCAGCGCGTTCGCTCCGACATCGTGGCGATTCTGGAAGGCGAATATGACCTGGGTTGGTCTCGCAATAGCGACGGTTCCTTTGATCTGATTGCAGACCTCTGGGGCGTCGCCAAAAAGCACAATCAAACTGAGTTAATCAACTCCATCAACCAGAAGTACGCAGTTAACAAAACCTTGGCAGCCGTCAAGCAGCGTGGTTTGCAAAATGCCAACGTTAAGCTGGTAGTGCAAAACTAATTGATCTGCGCGTTTCTAAGCTTGCGGGTTAACCACATACGGGTTAACCCGTTTTTTGCTAGCTAGGATGTAGAGTGGGCTTTTTTGCCCGCCACATTTTTTAGCACCCCTAAGCAGCAGCTTTCAACCGGAGAGCTGCTGCTTTAGCTCGACAGACGGGAATCCCCACAGGGCGAGTGGTACTCCACTTACTGTGGGATGAAAGGCGAGCAAGATGAGGATTCCACCCGCCGGAGGGCCTTCCAAGCGCAGAAGAATGGGAGTGGGCGGGTGGATGAGGAGATGAGAGGCCGAGGGCTAAAGCTTTATCCAGTAAGGGTTTGAGTGCTAGAATTATAGTTATTGGGCAGCCGAAAATGCTACCAATATACTCAACCTTGACAACTGAAGATAGGGGGTTTCTTGGGGAAGTGACACATTTAATTGTGGCAGCAAGAGCTGCGAGTAAAATTTTCAAGGCACGAAGGTGCACTTAATTTCATGTTTGAAACCAAGAGTGGGGCGGGACGTGTCCCTCACTATAAAATGCCGTAGAGGGGAAACAATGCTCGTATACCTAGAAGGAAGATCTGGATATCCTTAACAGGACTCAGATGCCTACACCATAAAGCTTGCGGTTGGTGTAGGAGCGTCACTGCCTGAATACTAATTCTTCTGGCAAGTGTCGATGGTTTGTTGATAAATTTCAATCATGCGATCGACTTTGCGTTGCCAGTCAAAATGCTCCCGAACCCGCTCCCATCCCGCCCTACCCATACTCTGTCGCAATTCTGGTGACTGAGCGAGCTTCAGCATCGCATCAGTCAGTCCCTTGACAAAGCCTTCTTGAGAAGCTGGTTCTACTAAAATACCGCAAGTGGAATTCAGATAATCCGCTGGCCCACCCCAGTTCGTTGCTATGACGGGCAAGCCCAGTGCCATTGCCTCCATCACCACCGCCCCCCCAGGCTCCCGCAAACTCGGAAACACCATTGTATCAGCTTGTTTCATTTTGAGAGCGCACTGCTCCTGAGAGAGCCAGCCGCTGAATACAACGCTGCTGTCGATGCCTAAACGAGCTGTTTGAGCTTCGAGTTCCCCTCGCATATCCCCATCGCCGATGATTTCCAAGACTGCATCAGTTTGAGCGGCGACGGTGGCAAAGGCTTCCAGCAGCAAGTCTACACCTTTCCAGTCGGCCAGACGCCCCAAAAAAACAAAATGAACTTGTTTATTTGGCTCCTTTGATGCGGTAGAGTCCGATCGCCACACCGAGAAATCCACGCCGTTTTCCACAAGTTCAATGATTTTACCCTGCACCCCAGTCGGAAGTGCTTGCTTCGTGCGATCGTTTGCCACTAACATGGTCTCGGCTTTGATTTTACCGGGCAAAAGACGATTGCAGAAATCCACGCACTGGTGACCGATCGCGATTAAAATATCGACTGAACGGTTTTGGCGCGATCGAAATGCCAGAGGAAATTTAACCGACGTGTTCATCGGCCCCATGACTACCGGCACCCCCAATCCGAACATCAACGAAGGAATTGTTGCCGAGACTGGTGTTGGCTCGTGTACAACATCAATCTGGTGTTCGCTCACCAGCCGCCGCACAATGCGACGCTGTAGCACTTGGGTGTACAGGTGACTCAGCAGCCCAAAAGTAAATTCATTCACTCTTGCTGGGATAAATCGCCCGCAATTGTTAAGCAGCCGATGCAGCCAAGTGTCAGGTACAAAGTGCATTCGATCGCGATCTTCGGGAAATAGCGCTTCGAGTTCAGTCTGGGTGCGTGCGTGAACTACTAACCACGTCTCTATTTGGCGCGATCGAAGTATCCGGAAGTAGTTCACCGGCAGCAATGACTCGCCACCGAATTGACTTGAGGCATTTTGAGCAACAATTACTATTCGCATAACTTGTTTTTATTTCCACTAAATTAATAGACAATTTAAACTTAGAAGCTGCTTTTTGGCAATTCATTGATTGAATTCTACATCAACTGGATTACCTCAAAAATTAGCTGAATACCCGTTCTTTTCGCCTTTCATTGTCAGGCGTTTTTTCCAGGCAAAGTAGTTGTTTTTCTTCACCTCGCTGCTGTTGGCGATACAAGTAATACTTGTGTGTATTTTTTTAACTTTGACTGGAGCTTTTTATTTCTTTCGTCGTTAACAAGATTTACATCTGCCAGTTTTCTATTTGGTTGCAAAAAAATGTGACCGACCCAAGGTATAGATGCAGCATCGGGGTTGCACTCTATAAATTAAATTTTTTGGTTAGCCATTTGTTTGTGCTATCTGGATACTTGCCTGAGGCAGGAACGCCGCAGGCAAGGGCATAGGGGAAAGACAAGTTATAAGTTATGTTTATTTTGACTCATCTACTCACTAGATTTAGCACTCATTCTACATCGTCTAATTCATAGACTTTGATGTTTTGTATTCGATCAAATTGCTGCGCTGTCCCAGCAACCTACGCTGGTGAAACTGAATCTGACCTTGCAACTGGGGAAATCTGCCGATCGCACAAGATATAGCATAAAGCGCAGCATCCTTGGCAGGCCAATTCCGCTCTTGCTGCATCCGGCGATAAATTCGGTAAGTAAGCACCGGGTAGCCGGCCAGCAACCACAGGCTCCACCCGTGAGTAAACCAGGCTGTACCCAATGCTAGCACTGGCAAAACCAATCCCCAAAACCAGATTCTGAGGGTGTCTTTCACCCAGTGGCGTTCGGGGGTGTTCCCGTGCAGCCAAGAGCCCTCAGCATAAGCGTGACCCGCTCTTTGAGAGCGCTTCCACCACTGGTCAAAACGAGTCATTTGAGCGTCGTGCAGGGTCATTTCTGCATCTAAGCGATCGATTTTCCAACCGTTTTGGCGCAGCCTCACGCACATTTCCGGTTCTTCGCCGGCTATCAGTGCGGGGTTGAAACCACCGACTTGCTCGAATGCTTTGACTCGCATCATTGAGTCGCCACCGCAGGCTTTTGCTTCGCCGATGGGGGTGTCCCACTCCATGTCGCAGAGTCGATTGTATGCTGTGGCTTCGGGGAATTTTTCGCGCCTGCGCCCGCACACTACAGCTAATTCTGTGTTAGCTGCGAGTTTTTGCTGGGCTGTTTCGAGCCAGCCGTCAACTACTTCGCAGTCGCCGTCTACGAATTGGACAAATTCGATGTCGGGAACTACTTGTCGCAGGCGGGCAAATCCTGCATTTCTGGCGCGGGCTGCGGTAAAGGGTGTAGATAGGTCTAGTTCAACTGTATCGCAGCCGATCGACCGGGCTAATTCCAAGCTGCCGTCTGTTGAGCCGGAATCGACATAAACCACCAAAGCTACTTTGTCGATCGCCGATTGCAAGCACGCTTCGAGCCTCACGCCCTCATTTCGCCCGATCGCCACTAATCCAATTTGTTTCAAAGCTTACCTCTGGAATTCGACTTGCGAGCTGTTCTTTTAATATTTTAGTAACAGTCACGCTAATTTCACAATATCTTTATGCCAAAACTTTCAGCCAGTGGCTGTGGTGGACATCGAAGCTCGTTGAGCTTATCATATATTAAATCACATCCAATCCACAGTTTTTAATTCAGAATAGTTAACCATGCTAAACATTAGTTCTCTGTTCATAATTTACTGTAACGGTCAAGGAATAAGCCATATATTTTTGTCACTTTGCTCCGAGTGGAACCACTCTGACTTTAAAGCCCGCATGGTTGTTCCCAATTGCGATCCGCAATATCGCGGCTATAATATAGTTGAAGGTATACCCCGATATTTAAAATCGTTCTACTACAGGGGCAAAGATAGAGCGGAATCTTGTACTGAAAAACGTTTTTTGAGAGATTTCAATGATTTTGATGCAGCTTACTTGTGGCCTGGCACTTCAATCAAAACTATTAGAAAGGTAAAGCAGCGGGGCAAAACAATAATTTTGGAGCGTATTAACTGCTCTACTAAAAAGGCAAAATATATTCTTGACGATGCTTACGGCCGCTTGGGCATCTCTCCCCAACATGGAATTACAGATGCGATGATTTAGCAAGAAGATGAAGAAATGAGCTTGGCTGATTTCATTTTTTCTCCTAGTCCGGAGGTAAAAAAATCTTTTCTCGAAATAGGAGTTCCTGAATACAAACTGCTCTCTACCAGTTACGGGTGGTGTCCAAAGCGGTTCCCGAATATTTCGCCCCAAAAAGAGCCGTCAGACACCGTTACTGTGCTCTTTGTGGGCAGCATCTGCGTCAGAAAAGGCTCTCACTTGCTCTTGCAAGCCTGGGAAAAAGCCGGCATTAAAGGCAGACTGGTGCTTTGCGCAAGGATAGAGCCTGCAATTGCCGAAAGTTGCAGCGATATTTTAGGACGGTCTAATGTAATTCATATAGATTACACCACCAATGTTGGCGCGGTCTATGGCGAAGCTGACATTTTTGCCTTTCCGAGTCTCGAAGAAGGTAGTCCGCTGGTTACCTATGAAGCTATGGCTCACGGGTTGCCAGTTCTCACCTCACCTATGGGAGCGGGCGCAATTGCCCGGAACGGCAAAGATGGGATCGTAGTTGACCCCTACGACTCTGATGCTTTGGTTGAAAGCTTGCGAAAGCTTGCTTTATCGCCGGAGTTGAGAGCTGAGATGGGTTATAGTGCTCGCCAGCAAGCCGAGGAATTTACCTGGGCAAAAGTAGCACGCCGCCGGAAAGATTTAGTGCAGGAAAAATTGAAAGTTTAGGAAATAGGAGAATTCTCTGAAAGAATCGTTGCTTTGCAACTTCCTTTTTCCTGCAAATATTTCTAAGGGTGCATTTTCAGACTTACTGGTATTTCTTTTTCGATTATTTTTGCCGGAATTCCCACCGCAGTTGCACCGGGTGGCACGTCACAAACAACTACAGCATTGGCACCAATTAAAGCATGATCGCCGATCGTTACGGAGCGAATAATTTTTGCTCCTGCACCGATATCCACGTGACCACCAATTTTGACATCAGTAACAATTGTGACCTGTTGAAAAATTAGACAGTTCGGGCCAATAGACGCGCATGGATTAATGACTATGCCATTAGGATGAACCATAATGAGTCCCCCTCCTATCTGGCAGTTCAAAGGGATGTCAGTTCCAGTTACAATGCTCCAGAATAGATGCTGGATTACGTTCAACCTGGATAAAAAATACCCTAAAATTCCACCTTGCTGGCGCCATTTTTGATAGTTGCGGATAGATTTTAGAAGTTGGCGACTGGGATCGTACCACTGGCGAAGTTTTTCGCGGCTCCAATCTGGTTCTGTGGCAGAAACGACAGGTGTAGTTGTGGGAGCAACGACTGGTGTAGTTATTGATTCAAGCATTCTTTGTGCAATAAAACAGATAAGATATACTGACAATCATCTGACCATCCATTATCAGTATATGATAACTGCTTGATGATTGACAATATTTTTTAAAATTCTCTAGCAATCATATTTGAGTTGTAAGGTTTTTGTAGGTTGCCAGGTTTTTAGAGTAGGTATGGCGGGGCACTAACGGACAAGTTGTTACAATCAATACAGAATTGCCATACGATCAACTTATGATTATTTAGTTAACCGAGTTGATGTTGATGTATACAAACAATCAGTAGCGCACTCTGTTTGCAACAATCACTGCAATAGAATTCCACGATTTCGTAAAAGTATCTATCACTATAGAGGCGGTAGCTCTCTAGTTTATTGAAGTAATAGAAGAGACAGGCTACTTTTTCTGATACTAATTTAAGGATTGTTTTCGACAGGGCGGGATTTGAGAATTTTGGCCGGAATGCCAACGGCAGTTTGACCCGCAGGAACGTCTGATAAAACAACAGCATTTGCACCGATATTTACGTCGTCTCCCAGGTTGACTTTGCCGAGAATTTTTGCTCCGGCGCCGACGTTCACCCGATCGCCCAATTGAGGCGATTCTAGGGGTTTTTCCAAGTAGCGGTTCCCCAGCGTAACGCCTTGGCGGATAATGCAGTCGTCACCAAGAGTGCAATGTCCGTGAACGATGATACAGCCTTCGTGTTCAATGACGACTCGGCGGCCGAGCTTGACTGTGTAGGGCAAATCTATGCCGTAGGTGTTGCGGATTTTTCGGTAGAGCGATCGATACAGAATGCTCAACGGAGCTCGCAGTAGTTTTGGTTCTACCTGCATCCTCCAGACACCGAATCTTTGAACTGCTACGGCCCGAAATCCCGGTTTTGTCCAGTCGCGTCCGTGAGCGATCCAGTCTTCTTGAATCTGCTGCCACAATCCCAGTGCAGGGGTTTCTACTTGATTTTCACTTGCTATTAAATTTGACTCCGTTACCATAAGCTGTACTCAACATTCTGTCTGGTTTAAGTTATTACTAGATGCCACCTATCGTCAGATGTCTATCTTATTTTTCAGGGATTTTCAACCCGGTTTCTTCAATTTAAAATATTAATACTGGGTGAATTAAGCAATCTTTCGCTTGCCAGGATAAACCTAGTTTCTCTGGTTTTATTTTTTTTACCAGAAAGCATTGGCTTAAAGCCTCTCCCTTGTAGGGAGAAATTAAAAGAAGACTATTCATTACTCCAATCCTCTTCCTTCCAAGTAGAGATCGCTGTCAACTATCAACTGTCAACTATCAACTGTCAACTAAAAAATACCCTTTAAAAAATTTTTGAATCTTCTATCTTACCTCCCTTTAAAAATACACTATTCATTACAAAATCGGTGAGCATTTTTGGTGGGTCGCCGTCTGGCTTACCTTGAAGTACGCGGCGCACCCTCCAGGCTGCAAAGCCCGAAGCCCAGGAGACATCAGTTAATGCTGTGTAAACCAAGCCGTAGTTTTTGAGAAAGTACCTGCGCCGGGAATCAAACCAATACTGTGGCAGTCGCTTAGGGGCTTTTTTGGTGTCAGTAACACCTGAGCTTTGACCTACTAGGTGAACCACGCGACTTTCAGGTACATACCAGCAACTCCAGCCAGCTTTGTTTGCTTGTAGACAAAAGTCCATTTCTTCGCAGTACATAAAATAAGCTTCATCCATCAAGCCAATCTTTTCAAATACTTCGCGACGGACGATCATGCTGGCTCCAGCTACCCAATCAGTTTGACAGATTTCTTGGGAAATAGGAGACGCTGCGATCGAGTTTGCCAATAACTTGGATATAAAGCCCGTCCGCCAACCAAAATCTAGTTCGGTCAAGAGATTGTGAAACCGAAAAGCTGACTCCTGTGGCGTTCCGTCGGGGTCTTCCAAGCGGCTGCCGGCGATACCTGCGTCGGGATGAGTCTCCATGAAATCGACCAGGGCTTTTAAGGCTCCGGGGCGAACTACGGTGTCTGGGTTGAGCAGCAGGAAGTATGGAGGGGGATTGGTGGATTGCAGGGCGGGACGGATCAGGGCGTTGTTGCCGAAGGCAAAGCCGCCGTTGCGCTCTAGGGGCACGAAGGATGCCCATTCGCTCCAGCCGAAGGTGTCTATGGCGGCTGGTATTTGTTCGTTAGAACTGTCGCCTGAAGCGTTGTCTGCTACTGCAACCCGCATACCGGGGAGCGATCGCACTTCGCTAACTAGAGAGTGCAAGCAGTCAATGGTCAAACCAGGGGTTCGGTAGTTAACAATGACGACAAGTAGCGGATAGGGATGATTGGGCGGACTGGCATTGGACATAGGTGCAGTTGTTGGTTTAACAACTTTTTAGCTCAAGTTGTATTGATTTGGCAAGGTAGAGCGATCGCTATTTGAGGTATCGCCTACTTTTTTGATGGCTCCTACATATTTTACAAAAGCTGCCACTATTTTTCACCTCTAGTCTTGAAAAGCCTACTTTACTCTTAATAAAAACCCCAAATAACGCCAAAAAATCTTCGGAAAAAGCTTGTTATATAAGGGGTTTGAGTATTGTTGGATATGTCTATTTATTTCTATAGAAGTATGACAATCGCATTTCTGTAAGCTGGGGCTCCATTTGGGGGTCGTAGGCACCCTCCCGACTGTTAATTAAATCTGCCCACGGTAGGCTTTGAGTTTCAGCTTGCCATTTTTCCACCAAGTCTGCAACGCGGCCGATGGGTTTAGCGGGAACACCGGCAACTATATCGCCTTCTGCGACATCTTTGGTGACGACGGCACCGGCGGCGACGATCGCATTGGGGCCGATGGTGACGTTGCGGAGGACGAGGGAGTTGTAGCCGATAAATACGTTGTCACGGATGTCTATTTTGCCCACAGCATCTAGTTTGACGTTGTACGCCTGGTTAAGCATGGCGATCGAGCCGTCGTGGCCGATCAAAGTACAGGTGGAAAAGTGAACGTTGTTGCCGATGCGGACGTAGGTGGGGTCTGTAAACACCGTGCTTGGCAGAATTGTGCAATTTTCGCCGATCGAGTAAAGGTTGCCGTGAAGGCGGAGAAATTGGGTGTACTCCTCGGAACTCGGCTCGCAGAATTTGACGTAGAGGCCTCGGAACTTGCCGTAGCGCATGGCAAAGTGGCGAAGGATTTTCTGAAAGGTTGATTTAATCATTATTTTCCTGAGCCTTAGTAAATTTAAGAATATTGGCAGACATACTAACCGCTGTTGTGCCAGGAGGTAGAGCTGACAAGATGACAGCGTTGGCACCAATGTTCGTGTCATCTCCGAAAGTGATGCTGCCGATAATTTTACCACCATTGCTCAGCCATTGATTCGATCGCCCAATTGATGCCCTTCTACGCCGTGGTGGAGAGTGCAATTGTCCAAGCTTACGTATTGGCGGATCGTGCAGTCGTCGCCAACTAATAAAAATGAACGATCCTCGCGCCTTGATGTTCCAAAACTAGCTAGCGGCCGAGTTTAACAGTGTCGGGCAAGTCTCTGGTGTAGGTGTTGCGACTCTATAGCTGCTGTTGCTGGCGATCGCCAGAACTCTATTAGACATCAACCGAAACTATGTTTTTGCTTAAGCAGGACACTGGTTTCAGCTTTTTTGCGAGATTTCTATTGTTAAACTGAGCATTTTTTCTTAAATAAAACTATAATTAAATTGGCGCTAACATCTTGTATGTCGCCATCTGATAGCATTTATTTTATTTTATTTCAACAGTTTGCGAGTTAATTAAACACGAGCATTTGCTAATTATATAGCTGTATTTACTTGTTTAGTGTTCGGGCTTAAAGTCGATACTGCCGATAAGCCTGACTTGCGGCTCGGTGCAGCAGCGAATGCCGGTAAACCAACCCCTTCGTGTCATCGGCATAGCCACCGCCAATCACGCAGGCAACGGGATAACCACCAGCCAAACAAGTAGATAAAACTTGCATTTCCCGGCGAAATAAGCCCGTATCAGTTAAAGATAATTTTCCCAGTTTGTCTGCCTGATGAGGGTCTACTCCGGCATCATACAATACTAAATCTGGCTTGACATCCAAGAGTAAATCTGGTAAGTATTTAGCCAAGGTTTGTAAATATTCGTCGTCTTCCATACCGACAGGCAAAGCTACATCTAAATCACTCTTTTGTTTAGTGCCGGGAAAATTTACCTCGCAGTGCATCGAAAAAGTAAAAACGCTGCTGTCATCTTGGAAAATTACAGCGGTTCCATCTCCTTGGTGCACGTCTAAATCGACAATTAAGACTTTGCGAACTAAACCCATTTTTTGCAAAACGCGACAGGCGATCGCCAAATCGTTGAAAATACAAAAACCAGACCCATAATTTGGGAAAGCGTGATGAGTTCCACCGGCAGTATTGCAAGCTAAACCGCATTCTAAGGCAAGCTTGGCAGTTAGTACCGTCCCGGAGGAGGCGATACAAGTGCGGTTGACTAGGGCAGGACTCCAAGGCAGGCCAATGCGTCGCTGAGCTTTGGCATCCAGCGTCCCGTTGCAGTAAGCTTGAACGTAGGCGCGATCGTGGACTAATTGAATCCATTCTGTCCCAAACTGTTCCGGCGCGTGAAATTGCGATCGATCTGCTACCCCGTCGGCGAGTAGCATTTCGTAAAGCAGCCCGAACTTTGCCATCGGGAAGCGGTGACCGGGCGGCAGAGGTGCAACGTAATCTTCGTGGTAGATAATTGGTAAGTCCATTAAGATGATTGTAGAACGATTGAATCTCCAATTGAAAGCCTGCAATCTCAAATTTAAATTCGCTGGAGAACCTGTATATGCAACTAACAACAGTCTGGCAGTCCGGCAGCAACGAGCCCGAAAATGCTATCAACCTCGATCATATCAGTCAGTGGTGGGGAAACCTCAACGGCAAAGAAATTAGCTGGGTAGAGCGACTGATTCCACAAAGCGGTGGCTTGAGCGAAATTCACTGGCACCCCCAGCGTTTTGACGAAACATTTGTCATAGTCAATCCCGAAATTCGCGACGACACTCTCTATTGGTACAAACCTGATAGTCCGGTGGAACGAAACACAATAGTTCAGAAACTGGAACTAGACAACGTGCAACAGCAATTGTACTTTTATCCTCAATTGGAATCAGACATAGTAATTTGCATCGGAATTCCCAAAGTTAAATATCAAACACTTGAATTTAAAAATCTCGAAATCGCCTGGGGAGAAGATAATATTATGCTGCTGTGGGATGCGGAACAAGAACTTGAAATCAAAATCGCCCTCAGCCCCGAAAATATTGTTAAACTTCATAAATTATTGGCAAATAAGCTGCCAGTAATTTAAACAGTATCTTTAACAGAGGTTTTGAAACAAGTCTCAATTTCTCTGCTCTTGTTCTCTTCTCCTGCGGGAGTCCTCAGAGGCAATTTGTATTGGTAGCAGCTTAGCGGATCTGGCAAAAATATTCTTTTTGCTGAGGATTACAAAAGTTTCTTGAATAATTTGGTCTGGGATGGAATCGCTAGATTAACTAAAATATCGCAGATGCTGCTAACAGTAGAAGATACAACAATGGCAGAAGAAAAAATGCTGATCAACAAAGAAAATATCCAGATTCTAATTATTGACGATCAACCGAATAATCTCCGGTCTTTATCAAATATATTGACAAAACAGGGGTATAAAGTTCAGCGAACGATTTCGGGAGAAATGGCGGTAAATGCTAAATTTACCGTTCTTCCAGACTTGATTTTGCTAGATATTGCCATGCCCAAAATGAACGGATACGAAGTCTGCAAAAGACTGAAAGCTAACGAAAACACTCGCGAAATACCGGTGATTTTTTTGAGCGTTTTTAATGAAACTTTTCAGAAAGTCAAAGCTTTTGAAGTCGGCGGCGTTGACTACATTTCTAAGCCTTTTCAAATAGAAGAATTTTTGGTTCGGATTGAAAGTCAACTGACAATACAACAGCTCTCGAAACAATTAAAACAGCAGAATGCCGAACTGCAACGAGAGGTAGAATTTCGCAAGCGAACAGAAAAAGCACTCCGGGAAAGCCAAGGGCGGTTGCAGAAATTGGCGGTCAATATACCGGGAGTTATTTATCAATTTATTCAAAATTTGGATGGAAGTTTCAAAGTTGAATATATCAGTTATGCGGCTCGGGATATTTACGAATTTGAGATTGAAGAAATATTAAAAAATCCTAATGTATGTTTTGATCAAAATCATCCTGATGACAGACAATATCTGGAAAAACAAATTGGCGAGAGCGCTCGAACTTTAGAACCTTTTGCTTTGGAATGGCGGATTGTTACGCCGTCGGGAAAACTAAAATGGCTGCAATCTAATTCTCGACCAGAAATGCGTGATAATGGCGATATTGTTTGGTATGGGGTACTTTTTGATATCAGCGATCGCAAGCAAGCAGAAATAGAATCGGCCTCAGCTAAATCTGCTTTAGAACGGCAAGTTCAGCGAGAGTTGCTGATTGCAAAAATAACTCAAGAAATTCGATCAAGCTTGCAGCCGGAAAAAATATTTCAAACGGCTGCAACTCAAATCGGTCAGGCATTCCGCGTCAATCGCTGTTTGATTCATACTTACGTTACTAGCCCCCAAGTCGATCTTCCTCTGGCGGCTGAGTATCTCGAACCGGAGTGGGAATCAATGCGGAACGCAATTGTTCCAATTTGGGGCAATCCTCACGTCGTACAAATGATGATCCAAGACAGGGCGATCGCCTCCGACGACGTTTACTCAGAGCCTCTTTTGCAAGCTGCTAAATCGATTTGCCGCGTGGTTGGGCTGAAATCGATGCTGGCAATTCGCACTTCCTACCAAGGGATGGCAAACGGCGCTATTTGTTTGCACCAGTGCGATCGCCAACGGGAATGGACAAAAGATGAAATTGACTTGTTAGAAGCTGTGGCGAGTCAAGTCGGAATTGCGATCGCTCAAGCTCAACTGATCGATCGAGAAAAAAACCGAGTCGGGCAGCTCGATCGGCAAAATAAACAGTTGCAAGCAGAAATTCGCACCCGCGTCCGCGCCGAACAAGCTCTGCAAGAATCCGAAGCTGAATTGCGGGCGATTTTTACCGCCATGACTGACCTAGTTTTAGTCAGAAATTCAGAAGGGCGCTGCATCAAAATCGCCCCGACAGCAGCGGTCAATTTGGTAAAATTTCCCACCGAAATGATCGGCAAAACCGCCCACGAAATCTTACCGGAACCTGCGGCAGATTTGGTATTAAATACCATCCAACAAGTTCTCAAAACGAAGCAAAGCATCAATATTGAATATAGCTATAGACACGGAGAGCGCGAAGTTTGGCTAGACGCTAAAGTTTCTGTGCTTTCGCAAGACTCAGTGATTGTGGTAGCGCGAGATATTAGCGATCGCAAACAAACAGAATCTGCACTCCGAGAAAGCCAGCACTTCATTCAGGCGATCGCCGATTCCAATCCCAACCTATTGTACGTTTACGATTTAATTGAACAGCGAAATGTTTACTGCAACCGACAAATGGCTGCGATGCTGGGCTACACGCCTCAAGAAATACTAGATATGGGTACAACAATGATGCCAACATTGCTCAATCCCGAAGATTTACCAGACTTTCTTGAGCGCGTTCAACAAGTAGAGCAAGCCAAAGATGGCGATGTTATTCAATGTCAATACCGTATGAAACACAAAAACGGTGAATGGCGGTGGATACACAGTTGGGATACAGTATTTATCAGAACCACTGACGGTAAACCCAAACAAATTCTAGGCACGGCTAATGACTTCACAGACCGCAAATTAGCAGTCGAAAAACTGCTCGCATCGCAGCAAAGAATCTCATTTTTATTGCAGCAAACGCCGATCGCAGTGATCGAGTTAAACCTAAATTTAGAAATTATCACTTGGAATCCGGCGGCGGAAGCTATTTTTGGCTACAGCGAGTCCGAAGCCAAAGGGAGAGTCGCCGCCGATTTGATCGTACCTGAAAGCTACCGCGAGCAAGGAGCTGAGATTTTCAATCGTGGCTTGAGGGAGAAATCCAGCCCCATTTCCGAAAATCTGACCAAAGACGGCAGAATTATCATCTGCCAGTGGTACAATACTCAATTAATTGACGAGAAAGACAGAGCGATCGGCATCGCTTTAATGGCTGTAGATATTACCGAACGCCAGCAAGCACAAACTGAACTGCAAGAAAGTGCTTTGCGACAAAGAGCGATCGCCCGAATCATTGAAAGAATGCGCCAGACATTAGATCTCCGAGAAATTTTTCAAACTACAACCCGAGAATTGCGTCAAACCATGAAATGCGATCGAGTCGCTCTTTACCGTTTCAATCCTGACTGGAGCGGCGAATTTGTAGCCGAATCCGTTGACAGCAAGTGGGCTTCTTTCATGCAAGCACAACAGCTCGATTCTAACTATACAGAAAGTGCCTTAGAAAACGAAAACTGCCTCGTCAAAAGATTCGATAGCACCTCCCAAAAAGTATGCGATACCTATTTGCAAAACACTGCTGGCGGGGCATACAGCCGAGAGAAAACTTACCTTTGCGTCCCAGACATTTACAAGCAAGGATTCAATAGTTGTTACATCCAACTCTTAGAAAGATTTCAATCCAGAGCCTACATTACCGTGCCAATTTTCTGCGGCGAAAAACTCTGGGGACTTCTAGCATCCTATCAAAATTCAGCTCCCCGCCAGTGGAGCGAAGCTGAAATAAACGTTGCAGTTCATGTCGGCACTCAGCTAGGAGTAGCATTGCAGCAAGCAGAATTGCTCGCCCACACTCAAAGACAGTCAATGGAACTACTGAAATCTAAAGAAAATGCCGAAGTTGCCAACCGCGCCAAAAGCCAATTTCTCGCTTCCATGAGCCACGAACTCCGCACGCCTCTCAATGCCATTCTCGGTTTTTCGCAAGTCATGGCTCGCAACAGTTCCATCACGCAAGAACAAAAAGAATACATAGCAATTATTAACCGCAGCGGCGAACATTTACTGGAACTGATCAATGATGTTTTGTCAATGTCCAAAATAGAAGCCGGTCAAATTACTATCAATCAAAGCCGCTTCAATCTCTACAACCTTCTCAGCAGTCTCAGAGAAATGCTGCAACTAAAAGCCAACTCAAAAGGGTTGCGCCTCATCTTTGAAAATATCGGTGATTTGCCACAGTACATTGAAACAGACGAATCGAAATTGCGGCAAGTTTTAATTAACCTGCTCGGCAATGCAATTAAATTTACTCAACAGGGAACCGTTACTTTGTGCGTTAGCAGCCAAGTAGAAAATAACGCCGCAGGACAAGAAGAAGCCCAGTTGCATTTTGAAATTGCCGACACTGGTCCCGGCATTTCTCCATCTGAAGTTATTACCTTATTCCAGCCATTTGTGCAAACCGAAACAGGTCGTAAATCAATGCAGGGAACCGGGCTAGGATTGCCGATTAGTCAACGGTTTGTCAAGATTATGGGAGGTAATATTGCTGTTGAAAGTCAACTCGATCGAGGCACAATTTTTACTTTTAATATCCGCGTTAACGTCGTAACAGAAAGTGACGAACAAGAAAAATCGGCGGTTCAACAAGTTATTGCTTTAGAAGCCGGACAGCAAACCTATAGGATATTAATAGTTGAAGATGTAGCGGAAAATCGCCAACTGCTGTTTAAGCTCCTCGTACCGCTGGGATTTGAAGTCCGCGAAGCAACTAACGGTAAAGAAGGAGTTGCTTTGCAGTCTACTTGGAAGCCGCACCTGATTTTGATGGATATGCTGATGCCAGTTATGGACGGCTACGAAGCTACAAAACAGATCAAGCAAACTCCCGAAGGTAGAGAAATAATAATTATTGCCCTGACTGCGAGTGCTTTTGACGAGCAGCGACAAATAATTTTGTCTGCTGGTTGTGACGATTTGATCTGTAAACCGTTTCGGGAAGAGGTACTATTTGAAAAGATAGCGCATCACCTGAATCTGCGTTATATTTATGAGGAAGAAAGCTCATCTATTTCTGATTCAGCACCGAGACTGCTTCAAAGTTTGACCACCGAGGATTTGAGTGTAATGCCCGCAGACTGGGTGGTCGATTTATACCAAGCAGCACTTTGCGTTGATGACAACCGCATCCTGCAACTGATCGCGCAAATTCCCGAAAATGAGGCAAATCTTGCTAATGCTTTAACAGATTTAGTCGATAATTTTCGGATAGATATCATTATAGATTTAACTCAATTATATTATGATGAACGACGAGCCATTACCAGCGACTCCTAGAGACATTCTGATCGTTGACGATATGCCGGACAACTTGCGACTTCTATCGACTATGCTAGAAGCCTACGGCTATCAAGTCAGGAAGGCTATTAACGGAAAACTGGCTCTGCAAGCAGCAAAAATGTCTCCTCCAGATTTGATTTTACTAGATATTAATATGCCGCAAATGAACGGCTATGAAGTTTGTGAAAATTTAAAAAAAATTGAAAAGACTAAAGATATTCCGGTGATTTTTATTAGTGCGCTAGATGATGTGATGGAAAAAGTTAAGGCTTTTCAAGTAGGAGGAGTAGATTATATTACTAAGCCGTTTCAAGTAGAAGAAGTTTTGGCCCGCGTGGAAAGCCAACTTTCTTTGCGTTTGCTGCAATCGAAACTGGAACAGCAAGCTAGGGAACTGCACGATCGCAATTCGAGATTGCAGGAAGAAATCGTGGAACGGCAGCGGGCACAAGAATCAATCAGGTTTTTGCTGGACACTACGCGGGCGATCGGCGAATCTGTAGATTTTAACTCAGCTTTGGAAGTAATTCTGCACCAAGTCGGCGAAACAATCGGATGGGATTTAGGAGAAGCTTGGATTCCCAATTCAAAAGGAACTGCCTTGCAATCTGCCCGGGGCTGGTATGCCAGCAGCGCGAACATGGAATCGTTCCGCACTCAAAGCGAACAACTGACATTTCCCATGAATATTGGGCTACCGGGACGAGTTTGGGCATCCAAGCAACCGGAATGGGTAGAAGATATTTCCCAGGGATACCCACTTTTTATCAGAAGTAAAATAGCACTAGATATAGGATTTAAAGCAGGTTTTGGCGTGCCGATTTTGGTAGGCGATGAAGTATTGGCAGTGCTAGTTTTCTTTAAAATTTCTCCCTGTCGGACAGACGCGCGATTTATAGACGTTTTTAATGCAGTCGGCACTCAATTAGGTTCTTTGGTTAAGCGCAAACAAGCAGAAGAATTGCTGCGGATTGCTGAAGAAAGATATCACAGCATTGTAGAAAATGCGATGGAAGGAATTTTCCAAAGCACGCCTTCAGGAGTATTTCTCAGCGCTAATCCAGCTTTGGCAAAAATGTACGGTTACGACTCGCCAGAAGCACTGATGTCCGGCATTAAAAATATTTCTGAGCAACTGTACGTTGACGCGGAACACCGCCTCGAATTCGTGGCTGCTATGGATGCAAAAAATGCCGTTTCGGGGTTTGAATCTATGGTATGCTGCCAAGACGGACGGCGGATTTGGGTGTCAGAAAATGTCCGCGCAGTTCGCGATTCAAAAGGTGCGTTGATGTACTATGAGGGTACTGTTTCTGACATTACAGAGCGAAAATTAGCGCAAGAAGCACTCAAAACTCAACAGGAAAAAAGCGAGAAGTTACTGTTAAATATTTTGCCCCAAGCAATAGCAGAACGCTTGAAGGCGGAGGAAAGTACAATTGCTGACAGTTTTGCAGAAGTCAGTGTGTTATTTGCTGATATTGTTGGCTTTACTGAGTTGTCTGCGAGAATGTCTCCCACGGAGTTGGTAAAGCGCTTGAACGTGATTTTTTCCCACTTTGACCAGTTAGCTGAAAAGTACGGTGTGGAGAAAATTAAGACTATTGGTGATGCTTACATGGTAGTCGGGGGATTGCCTACGCCGAGAAATAATCATGCTGAGGCGATCGCCCAAATGGCCCTGGGAATGCAGGCAAAAATAGCCAAGTTGTCGGCCGAGACAGGAGAAAAACTAGCAATTCGCATCGGCATCAATTCCGGGCCGGTGGTGGCGGGAGTGATTGGTGTTAGCAAGTTTACCTATGATTTGTGGGGAGATACGGTGAATGTGGCGTCGAGGATGGAGGGTACGGGTTTTGCTGGCAGAATTCAAGTTACTGATGTTACTTATGAGCTTTTGAAAGATCAGTATTTGTTTGAGAAGCGAGGGATGATTCCGATTAAAGGTAAGGGGGATATGATGACTTATTGGTTGCTAGAAAAAATTAGTCAGTTGACAGTTGACAGTTGACAGTTGTCAGTTGTCAGTTGTCAGTTGTCAGTTGTCCTTGGGAATTGGGAATTGGGAATTGGGAATAATGTTTTTGTGGGACGTTGCTCAAAGCCAGCCCCGGAGCGGGATTGTGCTGCTATGATGAAAGAAGTTAACGAAAATTTACATTTAGAACCGTGACAGCACAACAGCTAGTATCTGCAACGAGTTTTGAAAAGCTAATTTGGACTTGGAAAGGTCACAAAATCCAATATACCGTCCAAGGAACCGGCCGCCCTCTGGTGTTGATTCACGGCTTTGGGGCTTCGATCGGACATTGGCGGCAAAATATCCCCCCACTGGCTGCTGGTGGCTATCGCGTATTTGCGCTGGACTTGTTGGGATTCGGGGCTTCTGGCAAACCAGCCCTCGATTACACTTTGGAATTGTGGGAAGAATTGCTGACAGATTTCTGCGCGGAGTTGGTACAGGAACCGGCGGTATTTGTCGGGAATTCGATCGGCGCTTTGCTGAGTTTGATGGTAGTCGCCAACCATCCAGAAATATCAGCCGGCGGTGTCTTAATCAACTGTGCCGGCGGACTCAACCATCGACCCGAAGAACTTAGTTTTCCGTTGGGATTAGTCATGGGGACTTTTGCTAAATTAGTTCGATCGCCTATCATCGGCCCATTTGTCTTCAATAACATCCGCCAAAAACACCGCATCCGCAACACCCTGCGCCAAGTCTACGGGAACCGCGAAGCCATCACCGACGAACTGGTAGAACTCCTCCACGCACCCTCCTGCGAACCCGGAGCTCAACAAGTTTTTGCCTCAATTCTCACGGCCCCAGCAGGCCCTCAACCGTCAGAATTGCTGCCAAAAGTCGATCGCCCGTTATTGGTGCTGTGGGGCGCAGATGACCCCTGGACGCCCATTACCGGCAGCCAGATTTACCAAGAATTGGCCGCCAACGGTAAACCAGTGAAATTTGTGTCAATTCCCAACACGGGCCACTGTCCCCACGATGAGCGGCCGAAAGAGGTCAATACTCTAATTTTGGACTGGATGCGAGAATTGAACTAAAATTTTTCGGCGGAATGCAAGGTTTGGGCGATCGAGCAAAACCCTTGCATTGCAAAGGTTCTACCTCGTTTCACCGCACCGGTAGCGGACTCAAAAAAAAACTTTCGTTAAAAGTGTTGACAGATTCCACCGAGTTAGCTATATTGATGGACGTGTGAGGAGCGAACCAGAGAAAGCACCGAGACGAAACACGGCCAGTCGTCGGTGCTTTTTCTGTGGAAAGGCATTTTTAAAATCTGAATTATACTGTGGCGCGAGATAACAGGCAAGATGCCTGTTCCACAATTCTGATATCAATGGAGAGCAGATCACAGGCAAGATGCCTGTTCTACAATTGATCACAGGCAAGATGGCTGTTCTACAATTGATCACAGGCAAGATGCCTGTTCTACAAGCAAGATCAACGATCGCCCAAAACAAATTGTTCGATCGCCAACGCCACTCCATCTTCCTCCACATCCGGCGCCACCCAATTAGCAACAGCCTTCACGCCATCAGGAGCATTCCCCATCGCCACGCCCACACCCGCGTAAGCAATCATTTCTAGATCGTTAAAATTATCGCCGATCGCCATCACATTCGCGGCCTGCAAACCCAAAAGTTCCTCCGCCAAATACTGCACCGCATCTCCCTTATTCGCCGAAGGATGCGTCGCTTCAAAAAAAGTAGCAACCGAGCGAGTTAAATAAAGCTCCGCAGGTGTGTATCGCTCCCGCATACTGATCAGTAACCCGTCTAGTACCTCCGGATTCTGGCACAAAGCCAAGACTTTCGTCGGTTCCCCCGGAATATCTCGCCGCAAATCTTTAATCACAATTGGTTCAATGCCCGATCGTTCCGCATAAAGTCGGGTAGCTGTGGTAATTTCCGGCACATAAAGTTTGTCGTCAATGTAGAAATGGATCGACAGGAGCGATCGTAATTCCGGTGCTTCAAAATGCTCTAACAGTTGCAAAGCCCTTTGTTTCGACAGCGGCAAGTGACGCAGCCGCTTTTGAGTCGCCATGTCTTGAATCCACGCGCCCTGGTAGCAAATCAGCGGCAAAGTTGAGCCGATGTCGCGATGAAAACGCAAAGCCGACTGGTACATCCTGCCCGTAGCCACAGCCACTTTCACGCCCCGCGACTGGGCTGCTAAAATTGCCTGCTTGACTGGTTCTCGGATCTCATTGGACAAACCTGCGATCGTGCCGTCGATATCCAGTACCAGTAGTTTAATCTCTGCGGTGCCACAAGGGCGATCGGTCGCAGTAGCTGGATTTGAGGCAGTTATATTCTGCATGATTGTTTTGAGATTTTACCTGTTGATTTGCACGCACCAGTTTATTTTGCCACTGCCGGGATAGCAAAATGCAGCTTTTGATTTTTTGAATACAATATAGATAACTCAGTCAACGCCAAAAAAGTATTGAGGATGAGCCTGTACGGGCGAGTGCCGGCTAATATCACAAGATACAAGCGACTAGACTGCTACAAAACCCGCCCTTCCCATCTAATGTTTATTTGTAACCACTTACTTAATATCCATAATAGCAGCCAGTTTACTGCCGTAAAAATCGCCCTCAACCTGCATTTTTTATTTCCACTTACTTAATAACTGTACCTTTCAAGTCATTCTCAAAACAGCATGATTACCATTCCAGGATACCGCATTGACACAGAACTTTATACAAACCCTCACACAGTTATTTATCGAGGAATACAGCTTGATGAACAAAAACCCGTTATCCTCAAAACTCTCACGCCAACCTACCCTACCCCAGCGCAAATAGCCCAACTCCTGCACGAATCCGAAATCCTTAAAAATTTGAATTTGCCAGGAATAGTCAAGCTTTACAAACTCGAAAAATACAATCACTTTCCTGTTTTAATTTTAGAAGATTTTGGCGGCATTTCCCTAAAACAATTTCTCAACAACAACCAGCTAGAGTTACAACAATTTCTGCAAATTGGCAGAAAACTAGCGGAAACTATCGGGCAACTCCACGAACACCACATCATCCACAAAGATATTAAACCCAGTAATATTATTGTCAATATCGAAACGGGGGATGTCAAAATTGCTGATTTTGCGATCGCCTCCCTGCTACCAGGCGAAAACCCAGCCCTCAGCTATCCCCATTTACTCGAAGGAACCTTCGCCTATATGTCTCCTGAGCAAACGGGACGCATGAATCGGGCGATCGACTACCGCACAGATTTTTATTCTTTAGGCGTCACATTTTATGAAATGCTCTGCGGCGAATTGCCTTTTAATGCCACAGATCCGATGGAATTAGTCCACTGCCATATTGCTAAAATACCCGTTTCTCCTGGCGCAAATAGAAAGCAGAAAGTCAAAGCCAGAATCAATCAAACAGAAAGCGAGGAGATTCCTCAAGCCGTTTCCGATATCGTGATGAAACTATTAGCAAAAACCGCCGAAGACAGGTATCAAAGTGCTTTCGGACTTTTGTACGATTTAGAAAATTGTCTCGCTCAACTCCAAACAACCGGCGAAATTTCTCACATCACCATCGGCGAGCAAGATCGATCGAGTCACCTGCAAATTTCCCAAAAACTTTATGGGCGAGAAGCCGAAGTTAATCTGCTACTAAATAAATTCGATCGCATGAAGCGGGGGAATACAGAAATCCTGCTCATTTCCGGTTCTGCCGGTTTGGGCAAATCGTCGCTCGTCTATGAAATTTACCAACCCATCATGCGGGAAAACGGGTATTTTATTGACAGCAAATTTGAGCAATTTAAGCGCGATATTCCCTACGCTTTTTTGCTCCAAGCTTTTCAAGACTTGTTGCGGCCAATCCTCACAGAAACTGCCGCCCAAGTCCAAGTTTGGAGACAAAAAATCTTAAATGCTCTCGGCGGCAATTGCCAAGTAATTATTGAAGTTATTCCAGAAGTAGAACTAATTGTCGGGCCGCAGCCCCCAGTCCCAGATTTAGGAGCAAATGAATCTCAAAATCGCTTTAATTTAGTATTTCAAAACTTCATCCGTATCTTTACCAAAAAAGCACACCCGCTGGTAATTTTCCTCGATGACTTGCAGTGGATAGACTCAGCATCACTCAAATTAATCCAACTGCTAGCAACTGATTTAGAAAGTCAATACTTGTTAATCATTGGAGCCTATCGAGAACAGGAAGTAGATGCAAATCATCCCGTAATGCTGACGGTGGCAGCAATTAGCAAAGCAGGAGGGACTGTAAGTGCGATCGAACTTTCGCCTTTAGATATTAACAGCGTCAATCAATTCGTTGCAGATACTCTAAACTGCGCCCCAGAAAATTCGCTAACTTTAGCAGAATTGCTGTTTCAAAAAACAGGAGGAAATCCATTTTTTTTAACTCAATTACTGAAGTCTCTTTACTCAAAAAAATTGCTAAAATTTAAATTTGCACCTGCCCACAATTCTATCTGTGGAGCAGAAACTAACATTTCTGACTTGACCCAAAACAATGCCTATCCAGTTGTGAAAAACTGCAAAATTACAGGCGAGTGGCAGTGGGATATCGACCAAATACAAGAAATAGGAATAACTGACAATGTTGTAGAATTAATGATAGACAACATTCAGAAACTTTCAGGAAATACGCAAGAGCTGCTCAAATTAGCCGCTTGTATAGGCAACAAATTTGATTTAGGAATTCTCTCCAAAATCAGCGAACAACCTCTGGCTTCCGCAGCAACAGACCTCTGGGAAGCACTTCAGTCCGGTCTAATTTTACCAGTGAATAACGCTTACAAAATTCCGATCGCACTAGCAGCAAGCACAGAAGTAACAGACCAAATATCTAGACACTTTACAGATGAATTTTCCCTACCAGTTGCTGATGCTGCTAGGGCGACTTATAAATTTTTGCACGAACGAGTTCAGCAAGCAGCTTACGCTTTAACCTCCGAATCTAAGAAACAAGAAACTCATCTAAACATCGGTAGATTTCTGCTAGAAAACGCGCCTCCAGAGCAATTAGAAGACCATGTTTTTGATACAGTAAACCAACTAAATGCAGCCAGAAGAATTATCAACAGTGAATTAGAAAAATTTCAATTATGCCAATTAAATTTAATTGCAGGCCGCAAAGCCAAAGCCAGTGCAGCTTACGAACTTGCCGTTAAATATTTAACCGCAGGTATTGAATTGCTTCCCATGCAAAGTTGGCAAACCGACTACGACTTGACTCTTGCACTCTACGAGTCAGCCGCCGAAGCAGCTTACCTCAATACCGATTTTGAACAAATGGAAAAATGGGCAGAAATTGTCCTGGAACACGCCACCAATGAACTAGACAAAATCAAAGTTTTTGAAATCAGAATCACAGCTTGTGCGATGCAAACCAAACTGCAAGAAGCGGTAACAATTGGTCGGGAAGCACTCACAATGTTAGAAATAAACTTTCCAGAATCGCCTATTCCCCTCCACATTCAGCAAGCACTTACGAAAACCACAGCTTATTTAACCGGAAAAAAGATAGAAGATTTAATAGACTTGCCGATGATGACCAATCCGCGTAAATTGGCAACTATGCGCGTGCTTTCCAGTATGTTGTCAGCTACGTTGATAGTTGAACCAGTGCTGCTGCCGCTGATTGTCTGCGAGCAAGTTAATTTATCTATCAACTACGGAAATTCTGCTTTTTCTGCCTTCGGTTATGCTAATTACGGAGCAATTTTAAAAGGAATAGTTAGAGATGTTGAATCTGGCGAGCGATTTGGTCAATTAGCCTTGAATTTGATCGATCGACTAAATGCTTTAGAATTCAAAAGCAAGACGCTTAATTTAGTTGCCTTTATTTTAATGCACGGCAAGCATCATGTTAAAGATACTTTACCGCTGTTAGAAGAAGCCTATCAAAGCGCCCTAGAAAATGGTGATTTAGAATCGGTTGGATATGCTGCTGTAAATATTTGTCAGTCATTGTATTTCATCGGTCAAGAATTGTCACAGCTAGAACTAAAAATGGCAAATTACAATCATTTGCTGTTTCAACTCAAGCAAGAAACGGTATTGACTTGGAATCAAATATATCGGCAAACAGTTTGGCAATTGATGGGAAAAATGGAAATCCCAGACATTTTGTTAGGTAAAGCTTACAGCGAAGAAATATTATTGCCGCTGCTGTTGAAAATTAACGATCGGGTGGGTCTCCAGCACTTTTATTTGCAAAAATTAATAATAGCTTATTTATTTGGTAATGTCGATCTAGCGCTAGAGAATGCAGCGCAAGCCGAAGTTTATTTAGACGGAGTTGTAGGCTTTATCAATGTTCCTGAATACCATTTTTACGATGCTCTAGCCCGACTCGCAGCATATCCATCTGCAACAAAGGAGGAACAAGAAGGGCATCTTTTTTGTGCAACCACTAACCTAAAAAAACTGCAAAAAAAAGCGCTTTCTGCGCCGATGAATCTTCAGCATAAATGCGATTTAATTGTTGCAGAAAAAGCACGAATTTTGGGCGATATTGTCAGAGCAATGGAATATTACGACTGCGCAATTGAAGGAGCACAAGAAAACGGATACATACAGGTACAAGCACTCGCAGCAGAACTAGCAGGCGCATTTTATCTATCCATAGGACGAGCAAAAATTGCTAAAACTTACTTGACAGAAGCGCGTTATTGCTATCAATGCTGGGGAGCGAAAGCGAAAGCAGCGCATTTAGAATCAAAATACTCGAACTTACTAACTTCAGCCTCGATTTCAACTAATATCGAAATTCACAAATCTACTAGCAGCGCTTGCACTACGAGCGACAGTGCAGGCGTGCTAGACTTGACAACAGCAGTCAAAGCATCGCAAACTTTGGCCGGCGAAATAGTTCTAGACAAACTGCTGGCAAAACTGATGAAAATTGTGATTGAAAATGCTGGAGGGCAAAGAGGTTTTTTGATACTAGAAAAATCTGGCAAATGGGTGATTGAAGCATCAGGATATGTGGATGCTGATCGCGTTTCTGTCATGCAATCAATTCCCATTGATTTTGTAGAAGAGAATCGACAAGTAACGCTGTTGGCAGTTGCAGTCGTCAACTACGTCGCCCGCACCCAGGAAAGTATTGTTTTAAATGATGCCTCCAGCGAAGGACAATTCACTCGCGCACCCTATATAATTGCCGTTCAACCTAAATCAATTCTTTGCACTCCGTTAATCCATCAAGGCAAACTCAACGGCATTTTATATTTAGAAAACAATCTAACTACAGGCGCTTTTACGCCAGACAGGTTAGAACTATTAAAACTGCTATCTTCTCAAATTTCTATTTCGATCGAAAACGCCCAACTTTACACCAATTTGCAGCAATTTAATCAAAATCTCGAAATGTTAGTACAGCAGCGTACTTCCGAGCTTTCCCAAACTTTAGAAGACCTAAAATCTGCCCAAAATAAACTGGTTGAATCGGAAAAAATGGCGGCTCTCGGAGGGTTGGTTGCAGGTGTTGCTCACGAAATCAATACTCCCATCGGCATTGGTATCACCGCCGCCTCGCTGCTGTCTGAAAAAGTCACAAAATTTTTTGATCTTTACAGCAAGGGTCAAATTAAACGATCTGAGTTAGAAAAATTCCTGGATACGACTCTGCAAAGCAGTAATATGATCTTATCCAACCTCACGCGGGCGGCTGACTTGATTCACAGTTTTAAAGAAGTGGCTGTAGATCAGTCGAGCGAGTTAAAACGCACGTTTAATGTGAAAAATTATCTAGAGGAGATTTTGACATCCTTAAGTGCCAAACTAAGAAGAACTAAGCACAAAGTAGAGATTAAGTGCGATGAAAGTATTGTACTAGACAGTTATCCGGGCGTGCTGTGTCAAATTGTGACAAATCTGGTGTTGAATTCCCTAATTCACGCTTACGATGGAGAAGATGAGGGCATTATGGCTTTTGAGATCGAGCTGGAGGGCGATCGGCTAATCTTTGAATATACCGATAACGGCAAAGGAATTACCCCAGAAAATCTCAGTAAAATTTTTGAACCGTTTTTTACCACCAAAAGAGGTCAGGGCGGCACAGGATTGGGACTGCACATTATTTACAACCTGGTCACGCAAAAACTAAAAGGCACAATTAACTGCGAAAGTCAAGTAGAGAAAGGCACAAAGTTTATGATTGAATTTCCCGCTAAAATTAGCAATTAGTTATTATACTGCCAGCATTAATATAATTTAATTTAATTTAGGAGAACGATAAATGTCAGAAGCCAATAAAACTCTGTTCGCTGCGGGCGATGACGAATTAATCGCGGCGGGCGACGATGAATTAATATTTGCCGAAGAAGACGAGGCGGAAAAAAAGCCGATCGCAGGCAGTTGGAAAATCTTAATTGTAGATGATGAAATAGAAATTCATAATATTACAAAACTTGCCTTAAATGATTTTATATTTGAAAACAAACTGATCACATTTGTCAGCGCTTTTTCCGGCAAAGAAGCCAAGGAAATGATTCAAGCCCATCCAGATATAGCATTGATTTTACTCGATGTAGTTATGGAAACAGAAGAGGCAGGCTTGGAAGTAGTAAAATACATCCGCGATATTTTAGACAATAAGATAGTGCGGATTATTTTACGCACTGGACAGCCGGGACAAGTCCCAGAAGATGTAGTAATTGTCAGCTACGATATTAACGATTACAAAACTAAAACAGAACTGACAAACAAAAAGTTATTTACCACGGTAGTAACAGCACTGAGAGCATTTCGCTCCCTGACTCAAATCGAAGCTAGCAAAAGCGAACTTGAAAAAATTGCCATAGCTTATGCTCGATTTGTCCCCCGCGAATTTTTAAAATTTCTTAAAATTGAAAGTATTGTTGATGCCAGATTGGGAGACTCTGTACAGGCAGAAATGACGATTATGTTTGCTGATATTCGTTCGTTTACCAGTCTGTCAGAAAGTATGTCTCCGCGAGAAAATTTTGAATTTCTCAACTCTTACTTGAGCCGAGTTGGCCCAGTGATCCGACAGTACAATGGTTTTATAGATAAATACATTGGTGACGGGATTATGGCTTTGTTTCCTAACTGTGCTGAAGATGCCGTGCAAGCAGCAATTGAGATGCAGCAGCAAGTTAAAATCTATAATAAACATAGACAAAATAGCGGCTATCAACCTATTTCGATCGGGATTGGTTTGCACACAGGAACTTTAATGTTGGGTACTATTGGTGAAGCGGAACGGATGGAAAGTACGGTAATTTCTGATGCTGTAAATTTAGCCTCTAGGGTCGAAGGATTGACAAAGCTTTACGGAGTTGGTATTGTTGCTAGCGTTCAGACTTTGTGCCGGATTGATGACCCCCAACATTATAAGTGCCGATTTCTCGATCGCGTTCAAGTAAAAGGGAAACAAACGCCGGTTGCTGTTTTTGAAATTTATGACGGCGACTCGGATATTATGATCGAGCTCAAAGGGCAAACCCAAACTGATTTTGAACAGGGGATTTTTTTTCACTACCAGCAGCAATTCGCGCAAGCAAGGCAAATGTTTCTGCGCGTCTTGCAAGTTAACAAGTATGATAAGGCTGCATCTTTTTATGCGGATCGCTGCGATATGTTGATGAAGAATGCTGTCATTATGACTTTAGAAGGAATAGAGATATAGGGCATTGGGCATTGGGCATTGTTGGCTGTTGTTATTTGTGAGTGGCTACCAATGACTAATGACTAATGACTAATGACTACTGACTACTGACTAATGACTAATGACTAATGACTACTGACTACTGACTACTGACTACTGACTAATTTATGCGCTTAAAATCTCTTGATGTTTTTCGCGGAATTGCGATCGCCTCGATGATTCTAGTCAACAACCCCGGCAGTTGGAAACAGGTGTATCCGCCGCTAGATCACGCAGAATGGCACGGCTGTACGCCGACAGACTTGGTATTTCCGTTTTTCCTGTTCATCGTGGGCTGCGCGATGTCCTTCTCGCTGTCTAAATATACTGAAACTACTACAAAAATAGAAACAAATATCTACTGGCGAATTGCGCGCCGCGCGGGGATTTTGTTTGGATTAGGATTGCTGCTAAATACATCTTCGATCGCCCTTGACGTACTTCTCAACAGCGCCCCAGTGGAAAACTTCGGTAAAATCCGCATCATGGGAGTATTGCAGCGCATCGGTTTGGCGTATTTGATTAGTGCGATCGCGATTCTCAACCTTTCCCCCCGCCATCAAAAACTGCTCGCTGTGGCGGTGCTTTTGGGCTACTGGGGCGCATTGCTCGTATTTGCTGTAGGGGGGTACAGCGCCTACGAACTCACGCCGGAAGGATATTTAGGTGGATATGTCGATCGGCTAATACTCGGTAGCCAACACCTGTACAAAGGCGGCCCCTTCGATCCTGAAGGACTGTTGAGCACCTTACCAGCAAGCGTGACAGTGCTGATCGGCTACTTTACAGGAGAGTGGCTGCGCGTACAGCCAATCAAAACCCGCACCAGTTTAAATTTAGCGATCGGCGGCCTCTGTTGCCTAGTAATCGGTCGTTTGTGGGGATTTTCCTTTCCCATCAACAAACAACTCTGGACGAGTTCCTATGTAGTTTTTACCGCAGGTTGGGCGTTGCTATTGTTAGCAGCTTGCTATGAAACAATAGAAGTGCGAAAGTGGAAATGGGGGTGGCCGTTTGAAATCATGGGATTGAATGCAATTTTCTTGTTTGTCGCCTCCGGTATTGTTGCCAGAATTTTGTTAAAAACTCATATTGGTAGTGGTAAAACTGCTCCAAATACCTACAGTTGGATTTATGAAAACTGGTTTGTGCCGTGGGCGGGGCCGCTCAATGGTTCTCTGGCATTTGCGGTGACGGCGGTATTGTGTTGGTGGTTGGTTTTGTATGGAATGTATCGCAGAGGTTGGGAGATTAAAATTTAAATTGTGGCTTGTTTAACAAGTAGGTTTGTTGGCAAGTGATGAGGAAGGAAACTTGACAGTCAAAAGCTGTTTTCAGTATAATATATCTAAATTATTTTACGGTTTTTAACGTGTATATTCTAATTGAGTCAACAAGAGAATTTGAGAAAGATATTGTGCTGCTAAATGAAGATGAGAAAGCCACAGTAATTCAAAAAATTAATTATTGTGCCAGCCTTTTTCCTACTCAAAAATCTAATGTGTATCGAAAGCTGCGTCGTCTCCCGCTATCGTCAGACCTGAATGGTTACGAGTCTTCGCTTTATACGCTACGAATTTCTCAAAAACTGAGAGTGGTTTTGGCGGTTGACGAAGACCCAATTTTTGGGCAAGCTATTTTTACTCTTTTTCGAGCAGTTCAACACGACGAACTCGACAAAGCGTATAAGGGTGTAGCAGAGTCTTTGTATCAAGACTTGCTTCAGCGCGATCGAGAAACTGCATAGATATCATCAGCTTGGTTATGGCACAAAATACGTAAGCTATCATGAACCCCACAATACCTATACCGATCGTTCATAGCGACCCCGACATTCTAGGGGGAACTCCTGTCTTTATCGGCACTCGCGTCCCGATGAAGACTTTGCTAGATTATCTCGAAGCTGGTGATTCGCTGAATGAGTTTCTCGACCATTTCCCTAGTGTCAGTCGCGATCGAGCGATCGCACTTCTTGCAATGATACGATCGCCACATCACATTGATTGATGTCCGGTTCCTCAAGATCGATCGCCCGCCCGATCGGATTTCCGATCGCACACCCGACACATTTTCCCCAAATTAACAGCCCAACCCCGCCCAAACTCAAGGATTTTGCCGATTTGTCGATCGCCCGTCACCGCACCCTAACTATAAATGAACCCAAATCGCTAAAATAAAAAAAAGATACGTAAATAGGTAGGCTGGCGTCAATGATCCCAACAGTTATAGAACAATCCGGTCGCGGCGAACGCGCCTTTGACATTTACTCGCGACTCCTGCGCGATCGCATCGTCTTCTTGGGCCAACAGGTTGACTCCGACTTAGCCAACCTGATCGTTGCCCAATTGCTATTTTTAGATGCCGAAGACCCCGAAAAAGACATTTACCTCTATATCAACTCCCCAGGGGGTTCGGTAACAGCAGGTATGGGGATTTTTGACACAATGAACCACATCCGCCCCGACATTTGCACTATTTGTCTCGGTTTAGCCGCCAGCATGGGCGCTTTTCTGTTGAGTGCCGGCGCTAAAGGCAAGCGGATGAGTTTGCCTCACTCCCGGATTATGATCCACCAACCTCTGGGCGGAGCTCAAGGACAAGCTACCGATATTGAAATTCAGGCCAAAGAGATTTTGTATCACAAACGCCGCCTGAATGGATTTTTGGCAGATCATACCGGCCAGCCGCTTTCCCGGATTGAAGAAGATACTGAACGGGATTTCTTCATGTCCGCTGAAGAAGCAAAGGACTACGGTTTAGTCGATCAAGTGATCGATCGCCGTCCTTCTGCTAGCCGCCCGATCGCCGCTGTCGTCGCGTAAATTGAATGTTAAAAATCAAAAATGGAGAAATATTCTTCATTTTTGATTTTTAGGATCAGATGGCGGTTGAAACCACTTTTGAGTTCTAACTCGTATGTGGCGAAGCGCCCCTGGGTGCGAGTTAGAACTCAAACTACACAAACGATGTCCGCCTCCGCGGTGTAAAGAGAATAACGCAATTTTTACCATCCAATATTCAACCCGCGGAGGCGGGTTTTGTTTTTATAGACGCGGTTTCAACCGCCCGGTCTTCTTCTGAGTTTCCGAATTCCTAGGGTAAAGATTCGAGATATTGCAGGAAGTCGAACAATTCTTCTCTATTTAAGAAATGTCGTGCTTCTTTGCCATAACCTTGTTTGAGATAATCTTTTCCTTGGTTGGCAGTCCAACCCAATCTCTTGATTTCTTCGGTGGTTCTGCTGTAGATTTCTAGATATTCTAGAAAATCTGCTAACTGTTCGCTAGAAAGTTCTCTCTGGGACGATTTGCCATAAAGTTGTTCGAGACAGTCGGTTTCCGTTTTTTTATTCCATCGCTGGCGTTTGAGGATTGCGTCTATTTGGGCGATCGTATCAGAATCATCCTCGATCGCATCGCTGGGAATTCCCACCGCGATCGGTTGCAATTCCCGGACTTCGGCCGCACCCTGCGACAGTTCGCTTTGGCTAGTATTCGGCACTTCCAGTTCTGGAAGCGGTTCGCCGTAGCTGGAAGACAGCCAAGCGTCCGAGTCTATCTGCTTCGGTACAAATTCAGCAGCCGGAGGCAGATCGATAGTAGGTGGCAGCGGTTCCGGTACAGGTGCGATCGGCTCTTGATTTAAGTTCGCTTCAGTATTGACAAAATTGCTATGA
The DNA here is from genome assembly GCF_036706065.1 of Microcoleus sp. A2-C3. Lineage (NCBI taxonomy): Bacteria > Bacillati > Cyanobacteriota > Cyanophyceae > Oscillatoriales > Microcoleaceae > Microcoleus > Microcoleus sp. A2-C3. The sequence goes on from NZ_JAUBVX010000036.1 coordinate 59,878, forward strand.
TGTGGTACGGCAATTGGGTCGGCAACAGGCATTTCTAAAACAGGAAGAGGAGCAAGGGCTGGGGGAACGGGAGCCGGAGCAACGGGAACAGCAGCAACCGGAGCCGGAGCCGGAACGGGAACAGCAGCAACCGGAGCCGGAGCCGGAGCAACGGGAACAGCAGCAACCGGAGCCGGAGCCGGAGCAGTAAATGCGAGGACAGCGATCGATCGCGATCGGGCGCGGTCTTCAGCATCCTCAACAGACTCAGCAGCCGACATACCAGTAGCGAGAGTTTTGCCGTCAACCTGAACCAGACAGCGAACCACAAACTTACCGTGATGAATAGTCAGCAACTCACAGATTAACTGTCCAGTGGGATAAAGGGCGCGAAATTCAGCAAACATAATTTTTTTACCCCGAAACCAAAAGGGGCTGATGACTTAAGTTTAGTACAACCCAGAGAAAACATTTTTCTGAAAGCACCTATTCAACATACAATAAATGTAAGGTGAATCATCCGCGCAACCTTTCACGCGACTAAACCCTATCCCACATCCGGCGGTTTAAGCTAACAAGCACCGGGCGTCATTTCTACCTATAGGAGATGACACAGCAACTAGGCAAAAGTAGTAAAAGTCTCCGGTTTTGTGTACCTTGCACTTTCTACAGCACAGATTGCTCCCTACCCTGAATTGCACCTCCGTCCGTAAGGGCAGAGCGCTTGCAAAAACAGGGGCATCGCAGCGGCGAGCTAGTAGCAATTTTGACTAATCGCCGGTAAAATCTTTGGCTTTAGCAAAAGGAAAGAGGCACTTCAAAAAGAAGAAGAAAGCAGGAAAAAGGCAGAAGGAAAAAGGCAGGAGGCTCAAATGCAAATTTTCTCCCTCTGCATCTCTCCATCTCCAGATCCAGGACTCAACCCGTCGCTTTCAGCATCGAGTCATCTTTTAAGAACCGACAGGGGCTTTCTACTTCGCGAAGATCTCGGCGCTGCAAGCGAAAAGCAAAGGAACCAACGCTAAAAAATTGTATTGGGGAATAGGGTATGGGGTATTTGTCTGCACCATCATCTGTCATTCGCAGACAGACAGCAGACAATTAGCGAGTGCCGATGTGGGGGGGAAATCTGAAAAAATCCCCGCGCACGGGTAGCACCGACTGTGCTGGCATCTCCACCTACTAACCCGCGCATTTGTTGGGAAGCAGGCACTACGAGGGCAAGAGAGGGTGCGGCTGATTTCGCCAAAATTAGACTAATTGCTGGAAAAAAGAGGATCGATCGCTACATGGAATTTTCTATCGCTGCACTGCTGGCAAATTTTACAGAAGACAAATTAGTGGCTCCCAAAGCATTAGAGAAAAAACTCGATTGCAATGACGCTACCAGTCAACTCAAACTTCAAATCGCATTAGAAGCTCTAGAGAAAATTGGCATATTAGTCAAAGACAAAGGCCGCTATCGCCGAGTAGCTGAAGAGGACGTGGTAGAAGCAAAACTGCGTTGTTCGAGCAAAGGATTTTGCTTTGCTATTCAAGACGCTGAAGGCTCAGAAGACGTTTATGTGCGGGAAAGTCACCTCTCGACTGCTTGGAATGGCGATCGAGTTTTAGTCAAAATTATCAAAGAAGGTAGCCGTCGTCGATCGCCCGAAGGCGAAGTTATGCTGATTCTCGAACGCGCCAACCCCTCGGTACTGGCGCGAGTCAAGCAAACCGCCACCCCCACCGGCCGCGTCAGCTACAGAGCAATTCCCCTGGACGATCGCCTGTTGTTTGAACTAGACTTGCTGGCAAATGGTACAAATCTGCAAGAGGCGATCGACCATTTAGTACACGTCGAAGTCAAACGCTATCCCCTCGGAACCCATCGCCCAGTCGGCAAAGTAGTACAGGTACTCGGTTCCGACGCCGAAGCCGCAGACGACCTCGACATCGTATGCTGCAAACACGACTTGCCGCGATCCTTCCCCGCCGCCGTCATCAAAGCAGCCGAAAACTTGCCCAGCAAACTCAAAAAAACCGACATCAAAAAACGGTTAGATTTGCGTAACATCCTGACTGTTACCTTCAGCAAAAATGAACCGGGCGAAACCAACGAAAATGATGCCCCTCAAACTCAGCAGGAAAGTTTCTCAGACGAAGCCGAAAACGAGTTTGACCCCACCTCATTCCTCTCCGATCCGCCAATAGAACGCGCTTTGTCGATCGAAAGCCTGAAGTCCGGCGGCTGGCAAGTCGGAATCCACATCACCGACGCAGCCGAGTACGTGCAGCCCGAAACCCCGATCGACCGCGAAGCCCGCAAACGAGGAACCTGCGCGCATCTGGGAGAAAAAATCATCGCCGTACTCCCAGAAATCCTCAACGATCGTTGCTCCCTGCTGCTAGACACCGAACGGCTGGCCTTCAGCATACTGCTCACCCTAGACGAATCAGGAGAACTCCTAGAATACGAAATTCAAACCAGCGTCATTCACATTGACTACCAGCTCAGCTACCAGGACGCTCAAGCAATTCTCGAACCAGACTCCGATGCCGAAGATCACGCTTTATCCTCAGCCCTCCGTCCTTTCCTAGATCAAATTTTAGCCGCCTCACAGGCTGCCAGACAGGCGAGACTCAAGCGGGGAGCTTTTGAACTAAATTTGCCAGACGCTAACTCTCACTTCGACGACGAAGGCGAATTAGGAGCTTTTGCAACAGCTCCCGCCCCGCAGTCGGCTGTCTCCGAGTTAGTCGTACTCGCCAACCAAGCTGTCGCCACCCACCTGCAAGCCTTGGGAGTCCCAGCAATCTACCGCGTCCAACCGATGCCAGACCCGGCAGACATTCAAGAGTTCATCAAACTCTCCAACAACCTCGGCGGCGAACTCTATCTCGAAAGCGAAGAAGAAGTTCTGCCCTTTGACTTTCAGCGATTTACCCAGCAGTTTGCCGGCCTCAAGTCCGAAAGAGTTCTCACCTACCTGCTGGAAGACACGATGAAACCCGCTGTTTACAGCACAACTCCCAAGCCACACTTCGGTTTGGGACTGTCAGAGGGTTACACGCGCTGCACTTCGCCGCTTTCTCGCTACGCCGATTTGCTGGTGCTGCGGGTGTTGCAGGCTGTGTTCGAGCAAGGGCGCAGCAGCCGCACAACTCGCGCTAAGGAAAAAGTTGACTTGCATCATTCCTCCTGTCACGGTCAAATTACTTGGAATGTCCTCCCCCCAGACTTGCACCATGAGTTTGAGACAGAGTTTGCAGCGGGGGTGGTACATCTGACGGAACGCGAAAGGGTTGCTGAAGATGCCGAAAGCGATTTGCAGGGATTGAAGAAAACGGGATTGATGAAAGAGCGCACTGGTCAAACTTTCCAGGGTTTGATTACAGGGGTGCAGTCTTACGGTTTCTTTGTGGAAATTGAGGTGCGGCCGCCGGAGAGCGAACTTCTGCGAGTTGAAGGATTGGTGCACGTTTCTTCGCTGAAGGATGATTGGTATGAATATCGATCGCGCCAGCAAACTCTCGTAGGTCGCAAAAACCGCAATCAGTACCGTTTGGGCGATCGGGTGGAAGTTCAAGTTAAGAGCGTTGACTACTATCGCCAGCAAATTGATTTAGTTGCTGTTGGTGGCGGTAGTCAAGCTTTTGATGATGAGGAATAGTCAGTTGACAGTTGACAGTTGACTGTTGACAGTTGACTGTTGGCTTTTCTCAATACTTAGTTGTCATTGTCTGGCAACTAAGTATTAAGAAGTGGGCGACAAACTATACTCAGCAATCCTCAAAAAATAATTAATGACTAACAACTAATTACTAATAACAGTCAATCATCAACTAACTAATAAGTAGTCGGACATAAATAAACAGTTTGGTGTAAAAAAATATCAAGAAAAATACGCAAGGGGCGATCGGGATAGTTGAGATTTTTATCGATGAGCGAGTGCTTTCTCCTTACCTGTTTAATCTTTTGAACCTAGAACTTTAATTGCAGTTATTCTAGTCTTAGATCAAACAATTCATTCGATCTTTTTGCTCAAACTACACGAAGTTTCGTCCTAGCTATTAGAGACTAAAAAATAAAGCGCTATTCAAGCCGGATTTGGTAAGATATTACTAATTATCGCTCGCGCGCAGCATTCAAATGAAAACCGCTATATTAGGAGTTGGCTGCGCTTACTGCAAGAGCATTCCAAGTAGTGCTAGCCATTTCTTCTGTCAATTTTTCATCAGGATCGCAAACGTATCCGAGTTGATTTAGCACGCTTTGATGGGAGATCGCAATTCGCCGCGAAACTGCTGCTGTGAGCAGATGTTTCCAATTTCCGCACTTTCCTTGCCAGAAGTGATTGTTGGCAGCAGTTGTTCTTAAAGAAGCGAGCGAATAAAGGGGAATCACATCTAATATTGGACGCGCAGGTTTCAACTCCAGTTGTTCGTTTAATTTAGATAGTTCCTCGGCAGTATCAGCGACCAAATTTTCATAGCGAATTTGCCAAGTGTTTTCTCTATTCCACCATGCCGTACTAATAGAGAGAAGGGCAGCAGATCTCTTACCTACAGCATAATCGATAAACTCCGAAGAGAGCGGGGATTTATTATTAATAATAGAAATTTCGCTGCCAGCTTCACCGTCTAACCAGCGGGCAGTTTGCGATTCGTAACTTGCAAAGTGCAGAATTGAAATCAAGACATCGAGAGGGTGGCGGGCAATAACTATTGGGCGAAATCCATTTTCTGCAAGCAGTGAAACAAAATTATCAGTATCCCGCCAGTGGATTTGTAATATTACTTTTGGTGGCAGAGATTGCCAAGCTATTTCCCTAGGCGTGTGCACGGCTATTTGAGGCAAATCGTACATTGATGCTAGAAGCTTCCGCAGCCAAGTGTTGCCAGAACGGGGAGTGCTAACTATTGCTAGGCGCAGGTTGTCCAAATTGGCAAAGGGCGATATAAATTTAGAATAAGATTTAGATGGAAAGACGCTGAGATGACTTAGTTTTTGCAAAGCTTTATCTAAGTTGGTGTGAAATAGATAAAAGTTTGGATAAAGATCAATAGCACGGCGGTAGGCTGCGATACCTTCCTCTAGCTTGCCCTGTTTTTCTAAAGCATTGCCTAAATTGTTGTGCGACCAAGAAAAATTGGGATAAAGCTCAATGGCCTGCTGGTAAGCAGAGACGGCTTCAGCTAATTTACCTTGTTTTTGCAGGACATTTCCTAAATAGTGGTGCAGCCACGAACAGTTCGCGTAAAGCTCTATAGCGCGCAGGTAGATGACAGTGGCTTCATCTAATTTATCTTCTTTAACTAGGGCTGACGCTAAATTGTGGTAACATTTGTAATCATTGAGGTTAAGTAAAGTAGCTTGACAATAAACACCGAGAGAATGAGCAGCATTTTTTTTCATGAGCTTGCATAATTTTAGGTAGCATTAATTTTATACTAAACTACTCGTAAGTGTGCAATGCCCACCTTACTACTACAATTAAAGGATAATTGCTCATGACTAATTCTGTTTCAGTCCCCGCCCAACCCCTAATTGTAGGAGTGACTGGAGCATCGGGATTAATTTACGCGGTGCGAACATTAAAATATCTATTGGAAGCCGATCGCGCCGTCGAACTGGTAGCATCAAAATCTACCTACATGGTTTGGCAAAGCGAACAGAACATCCGAATGCCCGCAGAACCCACTCTGCAAGAAGAATTCTGGCGGGAAAAAGCAGGAGTACCCAATTCTGGCAAACTCCGCTGTCATCCGTGGCAAGATGTTGGTGCTAATATTGCTAGCGGTTCCTTTCGCACCCAAGGAATGATGATTATTCCCTGTAGCATGAGTACACTAGGAAAGTTGGCGGCTGGCTTGAGCTCGGATTTGCTCGAAAGAGCGGCCGACGTTCAGCTTAAGGAAGGGAGAAAATTGGTACTTGTACCTAGAGAAACTCCTTTTAGTTTGATTCACCTGCGGAATTTGACCACTTTAGCAGAAGCTGGAGCTAGAATTGTGCCAGCGATTCCCGCTTGGTATCACAATCCTCAAACTATTGAAGATTTGGTAGACTTTGTGGTGGCTCGCGCTTTAGACCAGTTGGGGATTGATTGCGTTCCTCTCAAACGCTGGAAGGAAGAAGAAAAGAGTCATTAGTCATTAGTCATTAGTCATTAGTCATTAGTCATTAGTTAATTATCAATTACCGATTACCAATTACCTATTAAAATTTGATATGCGCGCTGTATTTTTGCTAGTGATTGTGGTAGGGCTAACTATTTTTGCCTTACAAAATGTGGAGCCGGCATTATCGCTGGTATTTTTGGGAATTCGATCGCCCGCTTTACCCTTATCTATCTGGATTTTGCTCAGCATGGGGACGGGAGTTGTCACATCTTTGTTGATTTCTGCTTTGCTCTCCTTCTCAAATTACCTATCTCAAACACGAGAGCGCAGCGGCCGGGACATTCGCAGCCGTGATGCTGTCTCACCAGACAGCAGAACAGCTTACGCGCCGCCTTGTCCCAGAAAACAGGAGATTGACCCGGATTTTGATACGGAAAATAGCCAAACTTCCTATAGAACTGAGTACGGGACACCGGCAGGCTACACTCCGCAGACTTTCCAGCAAGAAACTCCAAACCCTGCTGCTGCAAGGAATTACGCTCAACAGACAACTATTCAAGCAGCAGACGATGAGGATGATTGGGTTTCAGATGGCTCAAAATCTGTCTCTGGCGGCAGCGATGATGATTGGGGGGACGATGGCGATTTGCCCGATCGACCGCAGGTAAATGACGTTCCAGCGGCAAATCCGACGGCTTACGAAACTAAACAAGAACCCAAAAGCAAGTCTTGGGCTGGCTCGGTATACTCTTATGGCTATCGAGATCCCAGCCAGTCTGGGGTGGGACAAACTGAGTCTGTTTACGATGCGGAGTATCGGGTGCTGGTTCCCCCCCAAGATCCCATACCTAACTCCGGTGATGAAGTACCCCAAAATCCTAGTGCAGAAACAGAGGATGATTGGGGATTGGATGAAGATGATGTATTTGAAGACGACTCACGCCCCAGTGGTGGGCCGATTGACCTGAAAAAATAGCAAAATATCGGAGGATTTGGTGGTGGATTTGTTGAGGGGAGTTAATATCTATCTCGTCGGGATGATGGGTGTGGGAAAAACCACGGTGGGGAGGATTTTGGCAAGGGAGTTAAAATACCGTTTTTTTGATACTGATGAACTAATTGTGCGGGTTGCTAATCAGTCAATTGCTGATATTTTCGATCGCGAAGGGGAAGAGGTTTTTCGGGAATTAGAAACTAAAGTGCTCGGTGAATTGTCTGCTTATCAAAATTCGGTGGTTGCTACGGGCGGTGGTATTGTTGCCCGATCGACAAATTGGGGTTATTTACATTACGGTATCGTGGTTTGGCTGGATGTGCCTGTAGACCAATTGTGCGATCGACTGCGATCGGACAGCACTCGTCCCCTGCTGCGGGAAGGCGACCTCAAATCTAAGCTGCAAAACCTTTTGAGCGAACGAGAGCGTTTCTACACTCAAGCAGATGTCCGAGTTGGCATTTCAGGAGGCGAAAGGCCTGAAGAAGTGGCGCGTCGGGCGATCGAGGAAATCAAAAAAGTTCTAGAAGAAGGAAGAAGGAAGAGGGAAGAAGGAAAAGGGAAGAAGGAAGAAGAAAGCAATTAAGAACATCCTCAACGTCGGCCCGGTTGCCAGATCAAATCAGAAACCGGGCCTGATATCAATTGATACGCTCAGAAACCAGGTTTCTGGGAAAGTAACAGGTTTTTGAGGACTTTTGAATTCCGTAAAAATACTGATTTATGCCTGAGTGTGTCCGTTTAACCGCCGAATGTTTGGGAATCAACCGGGTTTGAATCGACGGGGTGCGTAAGTTTTATTAGGTGTGAAGATGTGGCGATGGGAGACTTTGTGCAAAAACTGATGGCACACTCATCTGATGGGTTACAGTCGGCTATTGATTTGTGCCAAAAAATAAAATGGCCCCACCGCGGTCGGGCTGTAGGGCGCAAGGACAGTTAAACGCTAACCTCATTGTCGGAAAATTTAGCATCGATGCTATCTTGCTATGTGACGATTTTGCGATCGTCCATTCATTCATCAACTCTCCCGTATCAAAAAATGTAACCCAAGGGCGATCGAATTCTACCTGTCCTATTCTAAAAACAATACCTCATGCAATTCTGACGAGCAGCTCGCTAAAGCTGCTTTTTTATTGCGATCGAGTTTTTGGCTGCTACACTTGCGCGCGTTTGGCAATAACATTTTCTTGAGTTAGGTCGAGGGAGGCTATTAAGCCCCGCCCCTCCCAATTAGATCCGAACGTGCGACTTTCATCGCATTCGG
>NZ_JAUBVX010000037.1:0-43270 GCF_036706065.1 Microcoleus sp. A2-C3
TTCTAATGTCATATCACGCTATGGCAAACACTTCTCTAATCATAACGTACTCTGATCCTTTCCTTCAGGGCACTACCGAAAACGATATCTTGATTGGCGGTAACGGGGACGATTTGTTGGCGGGCGATCGCGGCCAAGACATTCTGACCGGCGGTGCTGGAAATGATACGTTTATCTTAGCAGGAGGTTTGTCTGCTTCGGCTACTTTAATTGGTGCGGATGCGATCGCCGATTTTGCGATCGGAGATAAGATTGGTTTGACTGACGGTATCGGATTTGCAAACTTGACTTTTGAAGATGTGAGTTTGCAGTTGGATGGAGGCGCAAGCATCGCTTCTACGGCGATTAAGTCTGGTAGTAATTATTTAGGAATCGTGCAGGGTGTCAGTCAAAGTCAGCTTACATCTGCTGTTTTTGTTAACGCCTAAAAAACAGCATATCGAGATTCCCGACATTTTGGATAAGTCGGGAATCTAAAAACAAGAGCGCTTTAGTGGTTCAGCGTGAAATACCTAACACTAACCTTACGGTATAGTGTAGGCTTCGTGTCTCGTTTGCCGTTGCTCTGTTGGGGATATCCATTGCTGAATATTCGTCACCAAAGACGATCCAAGTCTTACACAGCATCTCTGGCTTTACAGCCTTTATCCCTTCGTAGGGAACCCACGCAGAAGCCCTGTTTCCCAAGGCAAAAAACTATTTCGTATGACAAACTTGGATTGTATTTCACATTGGGACGTATCCCAATAACCAGCGGTCTGTCTTTTCCCCCTTTCTCTCGCAGTTGTCCAAGGCCAAGCATATTACTGCTACTGTAGCCTCTTGTTTGCAGTCGAGTGGGTGGGTCGCAACCACTTATATCATACCATCTTTTTGTGAGAAATTCATAGACTTTGTTTGGCTTATATCGCAGCGCTGAATTGAGTACAATTACAGCGTGGGACTTACGCCAATTAAGTTAAAAGTGTGTGGCAATAGCGATAGATTCTGCATCAGACTCAAGCGAGTCCTTTAGCAGTTTGGTGATTGTCTCAGCGTTAGCAGGGCGACTGAAGTAAAACCCTTGACCTTCATCGCAGCCTCGCGCTTGCAGGTAGTCACGCTGCTCCTTGGTTTCAATGCCTTCTGCGGTGATCGTTAACCGCAGACTTTTTGCCAGAGCAATGATCGCATCAGTAATGGTGGCGCTGTTCGGGTTAGACAGTACATCTTTGACAAAGGATCGATCGATCTTGAGCATATTAACCGGAAACCGTTGCAGGTAGTTGAGCGAACAATAACCTGTGCCAAAGTCGTCTAGGGCGAGGGACACGCCAAGTTCTCGCAGTTGCGTTAAGATTGTGACCGATCGCTCAATATCAGTCATCAAGGCACTTTCAGTCACTTCAAGTTCTAAATACGTAGCTTCGAGTTCCGTCTCTGCCAAAATTTGGCGAACCATCTCAACCAGATTCGTTTGCTCAAATTGTCGAGCCGACAGATTCACCGAAATCCGCAGGGCTGGCAGCCCTGCCAGTTGCCAGCGACGGTTTTGAGCGCAAGCCGTTCGCAAGATCCATTCACCAATGGGCACGATCTCGCCATTGGCTTCGGCGATCGGAATAAATTTTACCGGAGACACCAAACCCTCTGTAGAATGCTGCCAGCGAACCAGCGCCTCCGTTGCTGTCACCCGTCCGCCGTGCAGGTCGATCAGCGGTTGATAGTAAACCAGTAGTTCGTTACGCTCCAGCGCTCCGCGCAGGCTATTTTCTAGGGCCAGTCGCTCCTGTAACTGAACGTTCATTTCGGGTGAATAAAACTGATAGTGACTCCGCCCTTGCTGCTTTGCCTGATGAAGTGCGAAGTCGGCTTGCTGAAGAAGTTTCTCTACAGAATTCGTATTTTCTAGATGGTTCAATGTAATGCCAAGACTGCCGGTGATGTGGATCTGTTGGCCATCTATAGAGAAAGGTTTGGTCAGCGTACTCAGTAGGAGTTGGGATAGCTTGACCACACTCTCCAGCGAGGGGAGTTCGCTGCGAGCGATCGCAAACTCACCGTCGCCCAAACGCGCCAAGGCATCTGACCCATCCATGCACTGTACAACCCGTTGGGAAACGGCTATAATTAGTAAGTCGCATATCCCAGGCTTCAACGCATGGCGTATCCCTGTGAAATCATCGATACCTAATACCAGCACTGCGACTAAGGGTGAGTGATTTTGAGATCGGGTTTCATTCAGGCGATCGCAGAATAAGTCACGATTTGGCAATCCAGTCAGTTCATCGTAGTGAGTAATGTAATGAATTAATTCATCTAGTTTGTAAAGCGTTTGTGAGGAATTTGCCATCAACGTACCGACTTCATCAGTAAACTTTGTGGGTAAGTTCGGCAATGTTCTTGTATCGAGATAGTTTTGTAGAGCCTCCGAGGTTAAGATTACCGGAACCAGGAGGTGGCGTAGCGTATAAAGCGTTGCTGCCGTACCCGCTAATGTCGCCAGCAGAGCAATCAGCAGAACCCGGACTGATGTCTCTACAGAGTAAGCGTTTGAGGTAAGAAACCAGACCATTAAGGTTAGCAAAGGAACGTGCGTTCCTAAAAATGCAACCACCATAATTTTGGCAGTGTAGCTTTTTTTCAGCCAGGGGAGATGCCCCAAGGATGAGTATAGGTTAAGGTTAGGCTTTGGTTGCATAGGACTCGGTTTTAAATTTCAAGGTGGGTAGAGTATCCAGCAGTCTCGTACTAGGTGCGTTGGCTTCAGAAACGGCTTTTTTAACTAAGGAGCGATCGCCTTAGATTTGACAGATATTTTACAAAGCGATCGACAGACAATACAGGGTCGCGATCGCTTGTCTGATAAAATATCCAAGCGATCGCCAAACAATAAATATATATAATGACCCTAATCGCATTTATCAAAAACGTCAATGATCGCGCCACAAATTACCGAAATTGACTTTTTGGAAAGCTACAAATTCGATCAACCTTCAGCTTTTAGTCTGCTAATGATAACTGATAACTAATGACTAATAACTAAAAGGAGTAAGTATGAAAAAAGTAGCCGTGTTTGGTAATACTGGAGGCGGCAAATCAACTCTCAGCAAGAAATTATCAGAAATCACTGGTTTGCCACTTTACGCCTTGGATAAGATTCAATATCAATCTGGGGGCGCTGAAATTCCCTATGAACAATATAAGCGTACCCACGCTCAAATTTTGGCTACTGATCGATGGATTATTGACGGGTTTGGTTGTATGGAAACCCTCTGGCTTCGACTCAACGAGGCGGATAGTCTGGTTTTTGTCGATCTACCGCTGTACGTGCATTTCTGGTGGGTGACTAAACGGATGATTGCAGGTAGCTTTAAACCGCCAGAAGGCTGGCCGGAAAAAAGTCCGATCTTGAAGAGTTCAATTAATAGTTACCGCACTCTTTGGTTATGTTACAAGTATTTGACTCCCAAATATCGCGAATATGTCGATCGCGCTCAAAATACCAAAAGTGTTTATCACCTCAGATCCACTGAAGAGATTTCACAATTTTTTGAATCGATGTTGACAGTGGACAGTTGACAGTGGACTGCTGACTACTGACTGCTGACTACTGACTGCTGACTACTGACTGCTGACTACTGACTGCTGACTACTGACTAATTGATGCTACAGCCGATCGCAAATTACCTTGAAACTCGCCCAAAATTCGATCGCACTCTTCCCTCTCCAAATTAGTCCAGTGCATCATCAAAGCCAGCTTGACAGACTTGCCGCTTTTTTCCAGCAAAAAACCCGCTTCATCCCGACTCAAATCAGTTAAGTCTTGTAACATCCGTATAGCCCGATCGCGCAATTTCTGATTAGTCACCGCCACATCAACCATCCGATTGCCGTAAACCTTCCCCAGCTTCACCATTACGCCAGTCGAAAGAATATTCAAAGCCATTTTGGTCACAGTACCAGCTTTCAAGCGCGTCGAACCCGCGACTATTTCCGGGCCAACCAACAACCGAATATCCACATCAGCGTCAAAATTAACCTGTTCCACGGGTACGCAGGCGATAAACACAGTTTTCGCCCCCCGCTGGCGCGCCGCCTGTAAAGCACCCGCCACAAACGGCGTCGTACCCCCAGCCGTAATCCCGACAACCACATCCAGATTGGTAATGTGACGGTGGGCGATCGCCTCAGCCCCATCCTGGGCCCGATCCTCCAAATCCTCCGAACTCCGCACCAAAGCCCCTGCACCCCCGGCAATTATGCCCTGTACGAGTTCTGGTGGCGTGCAGAAGGTGGGGGGACACTCGGCGGCATCGAGTACCCCCAAACGCCCGGAAGTACCCGCACCGACGTAAAACAGGCGGCCTCCTTGACGCAGAGACTCGGCTGCGATGTCGATCGCCCGTGATAAGTGTTCGCGCGCACGGGCGATCGCGCTTAAGGTTTGGGCGTCTTCGCGGTTGAACAAGTCCACTAATTCGATCGAGCTAAGTTGGTCTAAATTCTCGCTGTTGGGATTCACCTGTTCCGTCAGCAGATGCCCCCGTTCTTCCAAATTATTCATATTTTGCAATTCAAGTCTATCTACTAATGAGTACCGATTACTGCCAACCGCCAACTGTCAACTGTCAACTGTCAACTGTCAACTGTCAACTGTCAACTGTCAACTGTCAACTGTCAACTGACTCTTACAAAAGTCCTTCAAGTCGGCGGCGCATAGAATCCAGTTCGTCTTGGGAAACATCAGAATCCGACTCCGGCTGTGACTCCGGTTGCGACTGCCCCTCTGCTTGCCACTCAGTCTGTGTTACATTGTCTTCTGGCGGAATCGCCAGTGCGCCCGCCGGTACCAGTTCCCAATCATAATCAACACTGTCGCAGAATTCCTTAATTTCCTCATCGTCGATCGCCTCGACAGCGGGTTCGGGGAAATCCTGGGCTTCCAACATCACGCCAAAGCGTGTCGCGTCGTCTTCTGACTCAAACATCAGAACTTTGTTGCGTGAGCCGAGTTGAATGGTATGAATTCCCTCATTCTCGGTGCGGGCATTGAAGAGTAAGACGAACACTCGCATAAGTTTTAAAGACCTTCTTAACCACCGTTTTTTTATCTTAGAAGCGATCGGGTCACCAATTAGTCGATTTTAGATATTAGATTTTAGATTTTAGATTGACTATAGATTCTGTACTGACGGGATTGAGAGGATTTGGGGGAGTTCGAGGACTTGGTTTGAGATTTTAGATTTAAGATTTGAGATTGACTCCAAATCCTGCACGCGCGGGGCTCAAGAGGATTCTGGGGAGTTATAGGACTTGGTTTGAGGTGATGTTGCGTGCTTTGATTAAGTTCGGTCAAGGTTTCTGGAGTCTGCCCCTGCGTGGGGCGTAAATCTGGAAGATCGATCGTCTGCGTTAGCATAGCCCCCGTAGACGATCGGCACTTCCTGCCTCAGTTATCAGTCTACCAAAGGCAGAAGCCACAATCGAGCGAATCAAAAAAGTTATATAGCAAGCACGAAGACGGTTAGGACGCTCTTAATTGCACAAATATGAGCTTTTATTGATTCTTCCTTCTGCCTTCGATCCGTTACATCCATTACATCCGTGGAGCGAATCCGCTGCCGAACTTCCTTCTCCTGTCTCAAATCGGCTGATGTCCTCAATCCCTGAATTCTCACAAGCTCTGAGAAACACCCATGACTAACTCGGACGATGACAAAAAACAACTTGCACCCCATCCTCAGCGCCGCTGGTGGCGTATCCTGCTGCTTAGCGGTACGGGAGTGGGCATTCTCGGCCTGGTTGGGGCGGTGGCCGCACGGGAGTGGGTGCGGGAAAAGTTAGCTCCTTTGGTGGCATCTGAGGTCAGTCAGACACTGAAGCGGCCAGTGCAAATTGGCAGCTTGGAGCGATTTACTCCGACGAGTTTGCGGTTTGGTCGATCGAGCGTACCTGCAACGGCTACCGATCCAGATTATGCTTCCACAGAAGCAGTGGAAGTGCAATTTTCAATCTGGCAACTGCTGTTCAATCGCACCCTAAAATTAGATATTACCTTAGTTAAACCCAGCGCTTATATCGAACAGGACGCTCAAGGCCGCTGGGTTAATATTCCCACCTCCGAGCCAAAACCTGCGGGTTTATTTAAAACTGAAATTGAGGCAATTCGAGTTGAAAATGTCGGCGCAGTTTTGGTACCGAGTCCCGCAGTCGGGCAAAAAACTTCGGCTCCGATTTCCGTAACTCTGAAAAATGGCAGCGCTCTATTTCGCGAGCAAAATCAGCGCGTTCTCTACGAATTTAACGGTCAGTTTACTAATAATGACAATTTTGCAGTCAAGGCGGATTCTCTATTGCCTGCGGCTCAAACTAACGTGCTATTGCAAGCGCAAAACTTACCTTTATCCGACATCACTCGCTTGCTGAAAGTTTCCGGCGTTTCTCTCCAAAAAGGTCTGGCAAATAGCAATTTAACCGTGCAAGTCCGAGACAATAAATTATCTGGAATTACTGGGGTGGCGAGTTTTGCAGGAGTGCAGGCAAGTATCAAACCGCTGAAACAGATTATCCAAAATAGTAGCGGTCAATTGCGGTTTCAGGAAACTAATGTGATTGTCGATACTTTGACTGGTAATTACGGTTTAATTCCTTTTCAAATAGCAGGAACAGTGGCAACTGGAGCTAATTTTAATACCGAACAAGCTAGATTCAATCTAATAACTAATGTGCCACCGATAGCTGTGGCAAGTGTTGTCAGTGCGGTGGAAACAGAGTTAGGGCAGAAAGTTGTATTACCAGTTGCTGTGGCGGGAGAAGTTAAGGCGGATGCTAAGCTAACTGGAACCGTTGCAAATCCAGTATTGGTAGGTACGATCGCCTCGACAAAACCCGCTACAGTCGATCGCCTACAATTAAACAATGTTAGCACTAATTTTAAACTGGAACGGGGGAGAATAGCTCAAACTCCAACTCCAAATTCTCCATCGTCAACTGGGCAGTTTTCCTCTTTGGCTTTGACATTGAGCGATATTTTGGTAGTGCCGGCGGCGGGTGGTAAAATTGGCGGGAAAGGTGAAGTATATCTCGCGTCGGGAAGTGAGAATTCGCGATCGGGTTTGGTGTTTGATTTGCAAGCGGAAAATGTACCCGGAGATGCGATCGCCCAAATTTACGCTGTCCCAATTCCTGCTACTCTTAAAATTGGCAATGTCTCCGCAAAAGCTCAAGTTTTCGGCCCCTTAGACAACATTCAAGGTATAGCTAAATGGCAAGCACCGCAAGGGACTTTTCCCGCGAATGGCGAAATTAGAGCAGACCGCAATTCTGCGGACTTGCAAAATACAGTTGTGAAAATTGGCGACGCTGCTGTGAATGTTGACGCGGCGCTCAAAGACCGTCAGTGGGAAGCTATAATCAAGGGCGATCGCGTGGCTATAAATAGTTTACAGCAAGTCGTACCGGGACTTAATTTACCTCCTGAATTAGCAGGTTTGTTCACCGGAACCGCCGAAGCAGCGGGAACTCTGGACGATTTGAGTTTAAATGGTATTGCTGCTAGGGGCAAAGGAACGTTGAATCTTGCTGACAGTATTGTTAATGTTAATGGCAAACTCGAATCCGGTCAATGGCAAGCTTCTGGGCAGACAGAAAAAGTTGCTCTCAATCGCTTAATTGATATTGGATTGCCATTTTTAGCCCTGGAACAGCCCGCCAATTCTAACAGATCACCCGCCACCAATCTCGAAAATCTCAAATCCAAAATTCAAAATCTCAAATCGTTAGACGGACAGCTAGCAGGTGAATTTCAAGCGGCGGGAAATGTTAACAATTTAACCGCTAGTGGCATCAATTTGATCGCCAACGGCAGGCTCAATATTGCCGATAGCAATGTCAATCTCAAAGGAGAATTGGCAGCGGGAAATTGGCAAGCAACCGCAGGAACCGATCGCACTTCCATCAGTCGCTTGGTAGATTTAGGATTGCCGCTGTTAGATGTGGCTTCGGCCTTCAATCCCGAAAATCAACAAAATAGCAATCTAAGATCCAAAATCCAAAATCTAAAATCGATTGATGGCCAGCTATCGAGTCAATTTACCGCTTCGGGAAATCTTGACAATTTGACGGCTAGCGCAATCGATGTCAGTGGCAGAGGCCAACTAAATCTGGGCGGCAGCAATGTCAATTTCAAAGGAGGATTAGCGGGGGGAAATTGGGAGGGAATCGCAGAAACCGATCGCACTTCCATCAGCAGCCTGGTAAATTTAGGGTTGCCACTGTTAGATGTAGGCTTAGCTTTCACCGCTGACAATCCCCAAGTTGTAGCCAACATCAACAATCTAAAATCCAAAATCCAAAATCTCAAATCGCTTGACGGACAAATATCTAATCAAATTCAAGCAGCCGGAAGTCTTGGTAAATCAAGCGTCGCCGATGTTTCTGTAAACAGCAGCGGTAAACTGAATATTGCTGACGGTACTGTTGATTTTAAGGGAAAATTAGATGCTGGACGCTGGCAAGCTGTCGCGGATCTCGATCGAGTTATTCTCAGCCGCTTAGAACAAACAATCCGCGATACCCAACTGTTTACCCTGACGGCGACTTTGCCCAAAGGATTTGACGGCAGAGTTAACGGCCAATTTCAAGCAGCGGGCAGTTTGGATAATTTGACAGCTAAAGGAATTCGTGCTAGTGGGGAAGGACGGGTTTTGGTCGATCGACTAGGGGCGATCGATACTACAGCCAAATTGGAAAACGGCAACTTAGAAGCATTGCTGGAAACCAACGGAGTTACAGTCAGCAATTTAGAACAAACCCTCAAACAAACAGGTTTACTGACAACCAATTTACCGCCAGAAATTGCTGGAACCCTCGACGGGAAAGTCCGAATTTTAGGCAGTGTAGATAATTTAACTGCCAACGGCATCACCGCCAAGGGCGACGGACAAATTCGACTCGCCAACGGTGGCGGAGTTGTCAACGCCATAGCTAGCGCCGCCTCCGGGAATTGGCGCGCCTCAATCGAAGGCGACCAAATTGCCTTAAGTCGCTTCCAGAAAGCCTTTGAAGCCCAGCGCCAAAGCTTGCAAGCCAGCAGTTTAGTCTCGCAAGCCCAAAATCTCCCGCTATTGCGAGGCATATTTAACGGCAATGTCAATTTATCCGGCCCGATTGCCGCTGCTTCGGCCCAAACTGTTCGCGCCGGCGGCAGTTTCCGCATCTCCGAATTGCCGTTTTTGAAACAACCTTTTGAGGCAGTATTTAATTGGGACGGGAAGCGGGTAGAAATAGAAAAAGCTGCAACTCCGGGTTTGACAGCCAACGGTTTTGTGAATGTCGAACTCGAAGGTAAAGGATTACCCTCAATTTCCAACTTAGATTTGGATGTAAAACTCTCCAACTTTAACCTGGAATCCTTGCCAGCAGAACAGTTGGCATTTTTGAGACCAATTGGTCTCAAAAATTCTTCAGAGAAAAATCAGCCTGTCCGCGGCAATGTCGATTTCACGGGCCGCCTCACCGGAACTCTTACCGCCCTCAGCTTAGTTGGCGATGTGGAAGTGCGGAATTTAGCAGTAAATCAAGTTGAATTCGATCCTGTACTGGCGGGGACTGTAAGTGCGAGTTCGGATAAAAGTGTAGACTTGCGTTTGGCCGGTCGCCAAGACAAAATTGAATTAGCTTTAAATTCATCTTTTCTACCGACATCTTTCTTGGTTCAACGGGGGGAATCGGTAGCCCGCGGCCAAGCTGAGGGAGAAACTTTGCGAGTCAATTTAAGCGATTTTCCCTTGGCTGCTTTGAACCTCACGCCGGGGCAATCTGTCGGTTTGGGGCCGATAACTGGTACGGTTTCGGGACAGGTAAATGTACCGGGCTGGAAGATGCCGTTAAATCCGCAGACTTTGCAAGCAAACGGACAAATTGCGATCGCCCAACCGGCGATCGGCTACATTAAAGGTGACAGTTTCCAAGCCGAATTCAGCTATGCTAACGGCAGCGCCACTCTGACAAACGGCATCTTCCGTCAAGGTACTGGTCAATACTTAATTTCCGGCAATGTGAAAACCGGCGCAAACCCAGAATTTGCTGGGAAAGTTAACATCCAGCAGGGCAACTTGCAACAGGTTTTAGTCGCTTTACAATATTTCAATTTAGGCGATTTAGCCAGAGGCCTCAAACCTCCCGTTTACGCTAACGCCGCCGATGTGCAAACTGTAGCAGTCGGAGAACCGGAAGCCCCGCTAATCGAACAGTTGCGCCGTTTGGCAGAAATTGAAGTGCTTTTGCAGCAGCGGCAGGAGGTGATTGCAGAATCGCAAAAATTGCCTCCGCTATCTGAATTGCAGGGCACTTTTGGCGGGGAAATTTCTGTCGCCGGTTCTTTGCGAACGGGCGTGCAAGCTCAATTTAACGTTGCGGGCGATAATTGGCAGTGGGGAAAATATGTCGCTGAAAAGTTCAGCATTGAGGGCGGTTTTCAGGACGGGATTTTAACTATTTTACCTCTGGAAATTCGATCGGGCAAAAGTGCGATCGGCTTTTCGGGACAACTGGGGCAAAAAGGTCAATCCGGGCAGTTGCGAATCGAAAATGTGCCGGTGGAAAAGGTAGCCGAACTGGTAGAATTGCCCTTTGTCGATGTCACCGGAAATTTGAATTTGCGGGCGAACTTGGCCGGCAGTTTGGAAAACCCGCAGGCCACCGGAGAATTGAGTTTGGTTGACGGTACGCTAAATGGAGAACCGATTAAACAAGCCGACGGCAGTTTTAGTTACAGCAACGCCCGCCTCAATTTTGGCGGCAGCGCTTTGGTGACTCAAATCGAACCGATTGAGGTTCAGGGAAGTTTGCCTTTTGAGTTGCCGTTTGCTGCTGTGAAAGCTGACAGCAATCAAATTGATTTGAGGGCGAATTTGAAAAATGAAGGATTGGCAATTATTAATGTCTTGACTCCGCAAGTTGCTTGGGTTAGCGGCAAGGGACAGGTGCAAATTCGTGTCGGAGGGACGCTGCAAGAGCCTGTAGCGCAAGGAATTGCAAATTTTGAAAATGCAACCGTCCGGGCGAACGCCTTCCCAGAACCGCTGACAGGGCTGACTGGGACGGTGCGCTTTGAGGGCGATCGAATTCGGGTAGAAGGAATTCGGGGACAGTTGAGTAAGGGAGAAGTTGTGGCGCAGGGCGTGATTCCGCTGTCGGTGCCCTTTGCCGAGGGCGATGTCGATGCAGCGAATCCTTTGGCTGTCAATCTCGACAAGCTGGCCTTGAATCTTAAAGGATTGTATAGCGGCGGCGCAGTCGGTCAAATCCAAGCCAGGGGCACGGCTTTTCGGCCGCGCTTGAGCGGTAACATTGAACTCTACGACGGCGAAGTATTTCTCCCAAGTGCGGGCGGCGGCAAGACTCAGTTAGTTTCTTCGCCTTCCGATTCTCCTTCCACACCTGCGACAGAAGCTTCGCCTTCCGATTCTCCTTCCACACCTGCGGCATCTCCTTCCCCTTCCGATTCTCCTTCCACGGCTTCGGCTTCTCCTTCCCCTTCCTTTGATGTTGCCTTCAACGATTTGCAACTGAAGTTGGGCCGGGGAGTGCGGGTAACAAGTCAGCCGATATTGAGTTTCCAGGCGACTGGGGGTTTGACGGTGAATGGAACTTTAGACGATATTCGCCCGGAGGGTACGATTCGGTTGACTTCCGGGGCGGTGAATTTGTTTACCACGCAGTTTAAGCTTGATAAGGGATACCCGCAAACTGCTACCTTTGTAGCGGGACAAGGACTCGATCCGACGCTGGATGTGAGATTAGCAACTTCGGTACAGGAAGTAACGCGGTTCCGCACTCCGGGAACATCTGTCGCCTCTGAAATAGCCGACGAACCGACAAGTTTCGGCAGCGTGCGGAGTGTCCGAATTCAAGCGTTAGTGCAGGGTAAAGCTTCTCAATTGGCGGAAAGTCTGGAGTTGAGGAGTTCTCCAAGTCGATCGGAAACAGAGATTGTAGCGCTACTAGGTGGCAGTTTCGTACAGACTTTAGGACAGGGAGATAGTACACTGGCGATCGCCAATTTAGCCGGTGCAGGATTATTAAACAACCTGCAATCCGTGATTACCAACGCCACCGGATTGAGCGAATTCCGGTTGTTTCCGACTCGAATTAGGGGTAATGAAGGTCAAACAGCCAGTTCCAGTTCAGGGGTCGCATCCGGCGCAGGTTCCCTCGGTATAGGCTTAGAAGTCGGGGCCGATATCACGCGCAATCTTTCAGCATCAATCATTCGAGTATTGTCAGCAAATCAGCCAACAGAATTCAATATGCGGTATCGTTTAAACGACAAAATATTGCTCAGAGGTTCAACCAATTTCCAAGGAGACAATCGCGTCACCGCCGAATACGAATTGAGATTTTAGTCATTAGTCATTAGTCATTAGTCATTAATTGTCATGTTCCCAGAAACCGGGTTTCTTCCGATATATTTTGCCACCAACCCTGATTGTGTAAGAAACCCGGTTTCTGACGCTTTGCAATATTCCCAATTCTCAATTACCAATTTCCCAATAATTTGCTATAATAGTAACAGCAGAAAATTAGTCTTGCCAACCCCGCACAAAAGATTATAGGAGTTAAGTCAAATGGCAAACAAACTCCAAGTGAACACACAGGCGATCGGCTACAGCGACTTTTACTGGAACCGATTTAGTCCCAGAGTAGCAACTATCAGTAGCATCCGCAACGCCAACCACTGGGACGGCGGATATATCACCTACATTGCATTTCCCACGAAAGTAGAAGCCACAGCAGCAATGAAATATTTACTGCTGCATCAAAAAGCCGCCGATGTCGATATGCGCAAAGCCAAGCGAATGAAAGAAAAAGGCATTCGTTGGGAACTCAAGATTCGGGGATTAGCATTTAACGAAGTGTTGAAATGTGCAACTATGGACATAACCGGAAACCTAGTTATGTCACCTGAAACGACTACTCAAGCCCTAGGCTAATAGCTGCATTTAGATAATTTGTAAGGGCGGTGTTCCGTGTCCGTCCTAATTCCAGATTTCTCTCTTATAGCGGTTCTCAAGCGTGGTGAGGTATGCCCTATGCCCTATGCCCACGGAGGCTAGCCCTGTCAAGGTGTGTGCTGAGCTTGGTCTGGAAGTCCTGTCAGTAGGTTAGTCTGGATGGTGTATTCCGAAGAACACTTGCGCAGACTGGGAATAGGATAAGCGAGGAAAAAGTTGATGCCGGAAACAATATTTGGCGTTGCTTAATCAGGGTATGAAAAAGAATTAGGCAAAAATCCAGAAGCTTTGTGGACAATGGTTTTTATGATTTGCATATTTAGCCGTTCATACCGTAAATCAGCAACGCCGAATATTGAAACGATGTTTCAAGTTCTAGAGAAGAACTTTGCCGGAGAAATTCCAGGGTTAGGTTATCCCCAAGCTGCTTTATTCTGTTTTTGTTTAGCTTTGGTTGCCTACAATACTTTAGCTGTAATCCGTAGAACTCTCGGCAGCATACATGGTGCGCGGGAAAATCGATGCCAGCCTTTCTGAATTCTACTTAATTACTGAAATTCAGGGGAATTATCAAGGAATGATCATTGCGATTGACCCTATATACTGGAGGACTGTCGGATCATTATCACCCCCCCAATTTGCTCTTTGGTTGACAGATTTAGCCCAGCTAGTTAACTTGAAATCTTTGCTTAAACAACCTCGTTCTCCTAAGAAGAAAAAACCGGACTTGATTGTAGACCCACTGCATCGTCATGTATCTACAGCTCGACTTTTGAAGCAAGCTCAGCAAAAACCTTGACAGGGCTAGCATTGCGCACCCTACTGAAGAAAATAACTGTCATCGAAAAATGATTATTTCGATGCAGCGAAAATGATCTAACTAATGACTAATGACTAATGACTGATGACTGATGACTGATGACTGATGACTATCAATTTACCTTGACAGGCGAAGTATTTAGATTAGGATTTTTAACTCTTTTTAAAAGTTCTTGTCGGGCTTGTTCGGGATTTTGCCCTTTGGGTACTTGATATAATAATCTACAGGAACCATCTTGAGGATTAGCTGCACAAATAATTATTTGACCGCTAGGAGATGCACCTGCTGTGACAATATTATCCCAGTTTCCTTGGGGTTGCGAGTTGTTGAGAATTCCAGAGACTCGTGTACACCGAGTAATGGCGTCTTCTCCTGATTCATTGAAATAGTTGTCAGCCACCCACAGAATAACGGGAATATTTTTTCCTTGTTGGACGGCAATTGTGGCCGGGCGACCACCAGCAGCGCCACAGAAGAATGACGTTGTTTGGGCAAAGGCGGGACTGTTTGCTAAAATCGGAGCTGCTAGGGCAATAATTGACGCGCTAAAAGCTGACTTTAAGAGCCGAAATTTCATGGGCAGTGATAAGTTTTTTAATTTAAGGTTACTAATACTCTAAAAAGTTACGCTGCTGGTTGCCGGGAAGATTAGGCATTTAGGGAAAAAAATAAAATTTATTCTGTAAAGTTTGGCCATCGCACATACTGACCTTATCTTCGCCTAAACTCACGGAAAATCCCTCGCTGACAAACGCTGGGGCAAAAAATACGTGCAGCCACAAAGGGCGCAGGCGCGAGGGTATAGGGTAAAGGTAAGGTTTTTAGCCGTTTTTGGCGATCGCCTTGCCATTCCTGAGCCCGCCCCCCTAAATTGGAACCTGTGTTAGCATCATTAAAAATCTTCTCTTTAATAATCAACAATGGGCAATGTTCTGGTGCTGAATGCCTCCTACGAACCGCTCAACATCACCAATTGGCGAAGGGCGGTAGTTTTGTTGCTGAAAGGAAAAGCAGAACAGGTAGAACATAACGGGAAATTTATTGCGCCAAACTTCCCGCTACCAACTGTGATTCGACTGCGGCATTACGTCCGAGTTCCCTATAAGGATATTCCGCTGACTCGCCGGAACATCTTGCACCGGGACGGGCACTCTTGTCAATACTGTGGCTATAGCGGGGACGATTTGACGCTGGATCACGTGATTCCTCGATCGCGCGGGGGAGGTGAAAGTTGGGAAAACCTGGCTACAGCCTGCGTGCGCTGCAATGTCAATAAAGGCAGTCGCACCCCGAAAGAAGCGGGAATGGTGCTGCGCTATCCGCCGAGGAAACCTCACAGTGGTCTTTATTTTGAAGTGACTAGACACGTTAAGAGTGGTATGCACCAAGAATGGCAAAAATATGTAATCGGCCTTTGAAACCCCTGTCGCAAGCAAGCGCGGGGGTTTTTTGCGGAAGTTTTGAATTGTGTGGCGCCATCAGTGTGTCCGCCCGATAGTTTTGAGTTAAAAAGTTAAATAGTTAAGAGATAATTTAAGCTCTTAACTCCGGTTTCTCTTAAGAAATATTCGGTTTGACAACGCGGCATCTACAAAGAAACCGGGTTTAAGAGCTTTTGGCGCGCCAGTCCAGACAAAGTTAAATTGCTAATTTCTAACAATGAAAGACCACCCCCCTACCAATTCTGATGAAATATCTGGCAATAATCTCGAAGCTGAGGTTAACTCCAGCAGCGAGGTTGTACCCGCAGTGAGTGTACCTGGAAAACGGCGCGGCAAAGCCGAAGTTGTTTCCGAAGAGAATCGCGACAGTCTGCGCGGGGAATTGCACGATCGCAAAGTCGAGCAATTGCGCCAAATGTTCGATCGGCACAGAGGCAATCGCCAGTTAATATTATTGCAAGATTTTCCAGACCCAGACGCACTTTCCAGCGCTTGGGCTTACAAATTAATCGCCGAAAAGTACGATATCCAATGCGAGATGATCTACGCCGGCGCCCTCAGCCACCAAGAAAATATTGCCTTAGTTAAATTAACTGGTTTACCGTTACAGCGCTGGACGCTGGAAACGGCAAAAGCTAAGGATTTATCGGCTTATCAGGGCTGCGTTTTTATCGACAACCAAGGCACGACTTGTAACTTAACCGAGTTTATTTTAGGGGCAGGAATTCCGATCGCCGCCGTGATCGACCACCACAATTTGCAGGGAGAAATAAACGCAGAATTTACGGATTTGCGCCCTCAAATCCGCGCTACAGCCACGATTTTTACGGAGTATTTGCAGGCTGGACTGCTAACTCTCGACAGCGGTATTAGCCAGCACGTCAAATGCGCTACAGCTTTGATGCACGGTTTGCGATCGGATACCAACGCCCTCAGACAAGCTCAGGAGGAGGATTTTTTAGCTGCGGCTTATTTGAGCCGATTTTATGACTCACAGTTGTTGAATGCGGTGTTACAGTCCTCTCGGTCTAAATGGGTGATGGATGCGATCGAGCGAGCGCTCAAACACCGCATCGTCCAGAACAATTTCTCGATCGCGGGCATCGGCTACCTCCGTTATGACGATCGGGATTCCATTCCCCAAGCAGCGGACTTTCTAGTAACAGAAGAGAACGTACACACAGCAGTTGTCTACGCCATTGTACACGACAAAGACGAAGAACTTGAAGTAGTAATTGGCTCGCTGCGAACGAATAAACTTACTCTCGACCCCGACGAATTTATTAAAGAAGCCTTCGGTCAAGATGCTCAAGGACGCTTTTTTGGTGGAGGCAGAAGTCAAGCTGGAGGTTTTGAGATTCCGGTGGGATTTCTGTCTGGCAGGAATGATAACAGCGACTATGCAAGGCACAAATGGGAAGTATTCGATGCTCAGATCAAGCAAAAGTTGCTGAATTTAATTAGTCCTAAAGATAATCCTATTTACGATCATTAATTATGGAGTTTGTCGGTAGAGTCTTGATTTGAGCAACAGCCTGGTAATGCCGAGCAATCTGTCGCTGTGAGGTTCGATCGCATTTTTTACTCGTCTCGCAAACATCTCAACTTTAGAATCTTATTTGGTTCGTAGTGATGACTTTAGTCCTTATATGAGGACTTTAGTCCTCACTACGAACCTTTTTTGTTACCAGTAATTGACCGGATATAATACAATACGGTTTAATTAAGGTTTTTTTGTCCGAATATAAGGTACTCGTGAAGCAATCGCAGTGTCTGTTTTTCACATCGTTTTACCGCCAAGACAGTCTTAAATGAACCGTATTGAAATATACAATTAGCTATTTCCGAGACCAAACCACATAAATTCCTGGGAATATAACATAAAGATGATTTTTTGGCTTGAGCGTTCCTGAACAAGAAAACAACTTTTTAGTTTTATTGTTAAAGTCAAAAAAAACGTTGCTACGAATTAAAACAAATTATTATATTTATTTGTCGCGGGCTAGAATAGTATAAAATAGCTTCACAGAACAAGGAACACGGAGATGTCTACAAAACAGGATTTCTCTTGGTCGTTAGAGAAAATTCTAGAAAAACTTTCAGAAATTGCAATTCAAATCAACGAGTTCGGGGATCTGGAGAGCATTTTGCAATGTGCGGTAGCAGAAACCAGGGTGTTGCTGCAAACCGATCGCGTAATTATTTATCGCTTCTTACCGCATGGAGATAGTGTAGTATTGGCTGAATCCGTTGGTGGCGAGTGGCCGCCCATCCTGGGACAACTGATTTATGACGCTTGCTTTGAAAAAACCTGGGTAAAGCGTTACAGCCAGGGACAAACCAGCAGCATTGCTGATATTAACAGCGGTCATATTCCAGCTTGTCATGTCGAATTGCTCGATCGCCTCCAAGTGCAGGCTAACTTAGTTGTACCAATTTTGCTAGATGGCAAACAGCAGCAATCTCCGAAGCTGTGGGGACTGTTGATTGCTCATCAATGCCGAAGTCCGCGTCAGTGGGAACCTCTCGACATTCAGATCCTGCAACACGTTGCAGTGCAGATCAGCTTGAGGATACGGCAACTGGAATCTCACCACCCGGTGCTGCCACCAAATCAACCGCCACAACTCGAAACAGCACCGGATCAAACTGCCACCAATATAGAAAAAGTCTACCATCAAAATAGCCTGGAACCAGACAGTGCCTGTTCCCTGATCAGCGATATTGTCAACATCAACGCCTTTGATTTGTTGCAATACCCGCTCTGGATATTTGATATTGAGCATTGGCAAATGCGGTGGGCAAACCAAGCATCCTTGTATTTGTGGAATGCTGCGACGCGGCAAGAACTCACGAGCCGCAACTTTAGCGATGTGTCGGAGTCTACTCGGATTCGCTTGCAGAGCTATCTGCAACAGTTTGAGCAAGGCAAAACCTTGTCCGAGCGGTGGACGTTTTACCCGGCCGGTGAGCCTGTTTTTGTCGGCTGTCGGTGCTCTGGCATTAGAATTGACGGCGGGCGTTTGGCAATGCTGGTGGAGGGTACGATCGAAACCGTCGATCGCATTGAGCCGGAAACCCTGCGATCGATCGAAGCACTCCGCCACACCACGCTGATGGTTGCGCTGTACAGCCTAGAAGGCTTGCTGCTGCTGCAAAACCCGGCGGCCTTGCGCTGTTATGGAAAGACAGACAATGCTTTTGTGAGCCGCTTTGTGGACGATCGGGTAGGAGAGCGAGCAATGGCAATTCTCAAGTCCGGTAAGGTCTTTACTGCTGAGACTCAAGTCATTACTCTGGCGGGAATTCGGTGGCACGAGATGGACGTGCGATGTACCAACGACCCGGTAACAGGCAACCCGATGTTGCTCGTGAACGAAAAGGACATTACCGACCGCAAGCAGACGGAAACAGCCCTGCAACAGAGTGAAACCCGGTTGTCAGAAGCCCAGCGGGTTGCCCACATCGGTAACTGGGAATGGGACGTAATTACAGATAAAATTACCTGGTCTGCCCAACTATTCGAGATTGTGGGACGCAACAGGGCCCTGGGCGAACCTACCTATGAAGAAAATATGCGGCTTTACCATCCCGAAAGTGCCGAACAGCTACACCAGGTAGTTCTACGATCCCTCAGTCACGGAGAACCCTATCGATTGCGGCTCAGAGTCTTGGGCGTCAATGCTTCGCTCCGCTATATCGAAGCCAGGGGACAGGCCGAACTCAATGCAGAGGGACAAGTCATTCGGTTGTTTGGCACATCCCAAGACATTACGGATATTGTCCAGGCAGAAACAGAACTCAAAGAAATGAGTAGAGCTCTTGCTAATGCGGTGGAGGGCATCTCGCGGCTGGATATTTTCGGACGGTATATCACCGTTAATCAAGCCTATGCGAATATAGCAGGTTATCAGCCTGAAGAAATGGTTGGTATGAATTGGCAGAAAACAGTTCATCCCGAAGACTGCGACACGATGATGGTCGCTTATCAAAAAATGCTAGCCTGCGGCCGAGTGGAGGTTGAGGCCCGTGGTATCAGGAAAGATGGTTCGATTTTTTACAAGCAGGTGGTGATGTTGGCGGCCTACGACTCGCAGGAGCGATCGATCGGGCATCACTGTTTTATGAAGGATATCACCGCTCGCAAACAAGCAGAAGCAGCATTAAAAAAAGAGTTCGAGCGTCTGGGTATAGTGATTGCCACCCAACAGGAAATCGCCCTTCGTAATCCTAACCTGGATGCCGTGATGGCGGTGATTACCGATCGAACTCAAAAATTGATCGGTGCCGATGGGGCCGTGATTGCAATGCTGGAAGGGGATGAAATGGTGTATCGGGCAGCCAGCGGTATCGCCACCGCCTATCTTGGATTACGGATCAAAGTAGGGACAAGTTTATCGGGAAAATGTATTGCGACCGGCCAAATCATGATTTGCGAGGATTCAGAAACCGATGCACGGGTGGATCTGGCGGCCTGTCAGCGCATTGGTCTCCGGTCACTGGTGGTTGTTCCCTTGTTCTATCAGGACGATCGGGTTGGCGTCTTAAAAGTCGTTTCAGCTACACCCTTTGCCTTTACAGAGTCAGATATCCAAACTTTACAACTAATGGCGGGGTTTATGGCCGGGAGCCTGCATCTGGCTTCGGAGTTTGAGGCTAAAAACAGTCTCCTGAGTCAATTGCAGGAAAGCGATGAACGGTATTGTTCTGTGATTACTACAATGACCGAAGGTGTCGTACTTCAGCTAGCAAACGGACAAATTACTACCTGTAATGCTAGTGCTGAAAGGATTCTCGGGCTGACACCAGACCAAATGATGGGGCGTACATCCATAGATTTAGACTGGCGCACCATTGGCGAGGATGGCGAACCGTTTCCGCGGGAACAGCATCCGGCAATAATCACCCTACGCACGGGAGAAGCGCGATCGAATGTGGTGATGGGCATTCACAAATCGGATCAAACCCTGACTTGGATTTCGATTAATTCTCAACCACTGTTCCATCTCAATCAATCTCAACCCTATGGAGTAGTGACCACTTTCGCTGATATTACAGAACGCCAGGAGGCCGAGGAGATTCTGAAAAACCGGGCGGAACAAGAAAGATTAATGGCTATGACAGATGGGTTAACCCAAGTAGCAAACCGCCGCTGTTTTGATCAGCGATTGCAGTCGGAATGGCACCGACTGATGCAGGGCAAACAACAGCTTTCATTGATTATGTTGGATGTGGATTATTTTAAGCTATATAACGATCGCTACGGACATCAAGCTGGGGATATTTGTTTGGTGGAAGTGGCGAAAGCTGCGGCGGCTGCGGTTAGACGTTCGACGGATTTGTTTGTGCGCTATGGGGGCGAAGAATTTGCTGCTATTCTGCCAAATACGGATGCTGCTGGGGCGATCGCAGTTGCTGAGTCGATCCGAGATGCCATCGGAGATTTGGCCATCCCTCACGAGCAATCTGATGTGAGTGCGATCCTGACTGTGAGTATGGGAATTGCTAGCATGATTCCCTGCTGTGGCAAATCCCCGGATGAATTGATCGCCGCAGCCGATCGAGCATTGTATGATGCGAAACGACAAGGGCGCGATCGCTACGCCTATGGCGCGTACCAGATGACAGTGCTAGATGTCAATCCAGTTGTAGAATAGGCAAAAGATGTCGATCGCGCCAAACTTCATCGATCGCGTGCGTAAGCCGGGGCGTAGCCATCGCAAAGCTATCAAAAGGACAGCGAGAGTGCATTTATATTTGATCCGTCACGGTATCGCAGCCGAACCAGAAGAATACGAAACAGACTCAGAACGCCCGCTGACTAAAGAGGGCGATCGTAAAACCCGAAAAATCGCCCAGCGGCTGTACGAGCTCGAAATTCAGTTCGATATGATGCTCTCTAGTCCCCTACTGCGCGCCTCGCAAACCGCGCAAATCCTGCTTTCAGTCGGTCTAAGTTCCAAAATAGAAGAATCCGCCGCCCTCGCACCTTCAGGAGACATCGGGGACTGGCTGAGGTGGTACAAGCAGTGGCAGGAAACAGGCAACCGCAGCTTAGTCTTGGTGGGCCACCAACCAGATTTGGGCAATTGGGCAGAAACTTTGCTTTGGGGGCGATCGCAAGATGCCCTGATCCTCAAAAAAGCAGGTATCATCGGCTTAATCCTCCCCGAAACAGGCTCCCCAGTCGGCCGCAGCCAAATGTTCTGGCTCACAGGGCCTAAGTTTTTGCTTTGTTAGAAACAGCGAATCGGCGCGATAATCACAGGGCGCGCCAGCCCTGTTTGACCGGCATTCTCCGACTCCGCAACAGGGTGTGAGGAACTAAAATATCTAACGGTGCGATCGCAAACTCTGTGGAAAAATTTCGTTTCTGAGCATCCTTGCGCCTGAGTCGCGAGTAAATGATTATTTGTCAAGACGGTGACACTATCTTGCTTTCTGGTAATGTAATTTGATTAGATTCAATCACACAATACGGTATCGCAATGGTCGTCGGCGAATTCAAACCAGGTTTAGAAGGTGTTCCCGCCACCTTGTCCAGTATTAGTTATGTAGATGGACAAAAAGGGGTGCTAGAATATCGCGGGATTAGCATTGAGGAACTAGCTCTCAAAAGTTCCTTTGTGGAAACTTCGTATTTATTAATCTGGGGCGTACTTCCGACAAAGGAAGAACTAGAAGCTTTCGAGCATGAAATTCGCTATCACCGCCGGATCAAATATCGCATCCGGGATATGATGAAATGCTTTCCCGAAAGAGGACATCCAATGGACGCGCTGCAAGCTTCAGCAGCGGCCTTGGGTTTGTTCTACTCGCGCCGAGCTTTGGCCAACCCAGCATACATTCGAGAAGCTGTAGTGCGGCTGCTAGCTAAGATTCCCACAATGGTAGCAGCGTTTCAACAAATGCGGCGGGGAAATGACCCAGTGCGGCCGAGGGATGATTTGAACTACTCGGCTAACTTTCTTTATATGCTAAACGAGCGAGAACCAGATCCGCTGTTAGCTAACATTTTTGACGTTTGTCTGACTCTGCACGCCGAACATACAATCAATGCTTCTACATTTTCGGCAATGGTAACAGCTTCGACTCTGACAGATCCTTACGGGGTGATTGCTTCAGCAGTTGGCACTTTGGCGGGGCCTCTGCACGGGGGAGCGAATGAAGAAGTGATTGAGATGTTGGAGCAAATTGGTTCGGTAGAAAACGTGCGGCCTTTTGTGGAGAAGTGCGTTGCAAATAAGGACAAAATCATGGGATTCGGACACCGAGTTTATAAGGTGAAAGATCCGAGAGCAACTATTCTTCAAGGGTTAGCGGAACAGTTGTTTGAAAATTTCGGACACGATGATTATTACGACATTGCTGTCAAGTTGGAAGAAGTGGTTGAGGAGAAATTGGGGCAGAAAGGAATTTATGCTAATGTAGATTTTTATTCGGGTCTGGTTTACCGGAAAATGGGAATTCCGATCGATTTGTTTACGCCTGTTTTTGCGATCGCCCGGGTTGCCGGTTGGCTAGCTCACTGGAAGGAACAGCTAGAGACAAACCGCATTTACCGCCCGACTCAAATCTATACGGGTACTCACGGTGAGCCTTATATTGCGATCGAGGACAGGCCCCAATCTTAACCTCAAAGCTGTAGCCGTAGGGTGCGTCGCCATGAGATTGTCGCTGTTGATGAAGGATTGTCGATGGCGACACACCCAAGGGCTTAACTTTGAGAAGATCAATTTTTGGGGCGATCGCCAAAATTAAGAATTGAGAAGCGATCGTAGTATAATAGATCATTGGATCGGACAAATATGATATTTTAGTTGAGCAAATGTACTTTACTGCCGCTCAACTTAGCCGTTAGCTACACAAAATATAGTGCATCCTAAATTGAGTCAAATGAGAGATAATGTTTATAGTTTATAAGACGGGCAAGGGTAAAAATCGTTGAATCGGCAATCATTTATTGAACCCAAAAACGATATTATTAGCCTTCAAAGTGCGTTTCTCAGATCTAAGTCATTAGAAAGCAGGAAGACTTTAGGGCAGTTCTTCACCGGGTCGGTTGTGTCAGATTACATGGCATCTCTGGTCGTCAAACCCAAAAGTAATACTGTTCGCATTCTGGACGCTGGCGCAGGAACTGGTATATTAACTGCCTCTACTGCTTTGCATTGCTTAGGTATGGGTTGTAGGACTGTTCATGCTGTACTATATGAACTTGACTGTGAAGCCGTTGTTAGCCTTGAACAAACACTGAAGATTGTTCAGAACAAGTTTTGTAAACAGCTAGGAACCTTCACTTATGAAATTTGTTGTGAAGACTTTGTACTTGCTAGACCAGATAAGAAAGAAAATATTCAGCCATTTGATATATCAGTAATCAACCCGCCATACTTTAAATACAGTGCGAAAGATTCACCTTATGCTAAAGCGGTAGCCGATTTGTATCACGGCGATCCAAATATATATGCTTCATTCATGGCAGTTGTAATGGCTTCCATGAAGGCTGGTGGGCAAATGGTCACAATAACACCTCGCAGCTTCACAAATGGACTATATTTCAAAGGTTTCCGTGAATACTTACTGACTGAATCAGCACTAAGCTTGATTCATATTTTCAAACACCGAGACAAGGTGTTTAATAATGATGACTCATCGGTGCTTCAAGAAAATATTATTTGTTACCTCGTTAAAGGTAGTAATACAAACACTATAACAGTTAGGTCGAGTGACTGTGATATCAGCATCAACCATGCTGATGAAAAACAATATCCAGTTCATTTAATCGTCGATTATTCAAACAATCAACGATTAATTAGAATTCCTGAATCGGCTTGTGCTGCTGTCATTTTGCAGAAAGCTGAAACTTTCAAAACTACTTTTGAAGATGCAGGATATTTTATTTCGACTGGTCGTGTGGTCGAACATCGCACCCGTCAATATATCACCCAAGAAACTAGGACAAAAAATACAGTTCCGCTATACCGTCCACACAATGTGACACCATTAACTGCAACTTGGACGGGTAACCATAGGAAAGACGTATCCTTCAGCCTTAATGAAGACCATGACAAACATATGATTAAAAATGGTACTTATGTGTTGCTAAAGCGTTTTTCATCCAAAGACGAAAAAAAGCGATTGGTCGCTAGTGTTCACCTTGCCAAGATGCACTATTGCGAATGGATTGGTTTTGGCAACAAGACAAATTATATCGGTGTATTAGGTGGTGAATTATCTACTATTGAAGCCTATGGTCTTGCGGCTGTTCTTAATTCATCATTCATGGACAAGTATTTTAGGTGTATTTCGGGAAATACTCAAGTTAATGCTACTGAAATTAGGGTGATGAAATTTCCATCCCGTGACCAAGTGAAAGAAATTGGTGAGCAAGCACAAAAGCTGATGCTTTTTGAAACGGCTAAAATTGATTTAATCGTGAACCCAGTTCTTGGTGTAGTGGATTTAATATAAGGGGTAGAAATTGGGATTTATGGTACAACAACAAGAAAAACTTAATGAAGCGAAAGCATTATTGACCGCCTTGGGGCTGCCAAAAGCACAGTGTAATGATCGATCAGCATGGGTCTTTTTGGCGTTGGCTAACATAAAACCTTCAGATAACTGGAGTTCATCAACAGCAAAGCTTTTGCAAACCGTAAAGATCATGGAATTCATCCGTAACGAATATGGAATGGATTATAAGGCGAACAGTCGCGAAACCATTAGACGGCAAACACTTCATCAATTCGAGCAAGCCCGTATTGTTGATCGAAACCGAGACGACCCTACACGAGCAACCAATAGCAAAGACAATAACTATTCATTGAATCGGTCAATATTGGAAATTCTGGCGGAATACCCGAACGGCGGCTGGTTGGGAAAAGTTCAAGATTACAAAGACGCGGTGCCCGAATTGAAGGCACAATATGAACGCGCTCTTGATATGCACAAAATTCCAATTAGCTTACCAAATGGCGAAACTATCACGTTGTCACCTGGTAAGCATAATCAGCTTCACGCTGACATTGTTCACGAATTCTGTTCGCGCTTCATCGGTTCTGGCGGTCGATTGTTATACATTGGTGACACCGCCAGCAGTCGAAAAGAAGGCGGAAAGCTGATGTTCCGAGAAGCCGAATATCTGGAATCTCTAGGTGTAACCCCAATGTCACATGACAAATTGCCAGATATTGTAGTGTATGACGAAGATCGGGAATGGCTATTTTTGATTGAAGCAGTTACCAGTCATGGTCCTATATCCCCAAAGCGTTGGATTGAACTTGAGGAAACCTTCAAAGATTGTAAGGTAGGTCTTGTTTACGTGACAGCGTTTCCAGACCGTGCTGAATTTCGCAAGAATGCGGCTGATATTGCATGGGAAACTGAAGTGTGGATTGCAGATAACCCTGATCATCTAGTTCATTTTAATGGTGAGCGTTTCCTCGGTCCTCATGGTAAAAGTATCTAACAAGCGCTTGCACGCAAAAAGGTGACACACGCTATATCATTGCCGTTCGTTGAAGCGTAAGCCGTTAGACCGTTGGAGATCGCATCGTTGAGATTATTTATTTCTATTCGAGATTAGGCAAGCAAAAATAGTTAATTTAGTTGCTAGGTTTCGAGAGATAATTGCCGATCGCACTCCAAAACACATCAAAGCATTTGAGAATATTTGTTGTTGGGTGAGATAGCGATCGCCTTTAGTAAACTTGAGAAGATGATTGTTGGGGCTAGCGCATAAACTTTGAGTGAAAAGTTGCGATAATATACTAATTTAGAGGAAATATGAAACTAGAAAAGCGATCGCTACTACCAATCGGGCTTTTTCTGCTTTACACATTTTCCATAACATGGTTTTGTTGGTCAATTATTATCATCTGGAATAGATATTTTAATACGCTTTGGTATGGTGAACCTCTATCTTTGATACCATACACAATCGGAGATTTAGGGCCAGCCATTAGTTCTTATCTAATTCATCGACAATGAAGAGAGCATCTTCATTCCTGCCCTCTAAAATACAATTTCTCAGGTCTATTAATTCCTGTACCATTGCTCTTGACCTCAATATTTAGAGGAATTTCGTAAGGTGCACGGCGAGGCGCACCCTACGCGCTCTATTCTTGAGTCCGCGGAGGCGGATATCGTTTGTGTAGACGCGGTTTCAACCGCCGTCTTATCTACCGCAACATCCGCCCAGAATCTACACAGATTGAGTTACATGATGGCGGCTGGTCAACTTATCCAATTGATTCACCAACAAACTCAGGAACAATCCCACATCCGTGACAACTCCCGTAGATTCGATCGACCCCCGATCGCTCAATTTAGTCACCACAGCCGGATTAATGTCCACACAGACCATCTTCACACCCGCCGGTGTCATATTTCCCACACCGATCGAGTGCAGCATAGACGACAGCATTAACACCATATCCGCGCCCCGTAACAGCTCAGTATACTCTTCTTGAGCCTTCACCATATCCATTTGCGTGTCAGGAAGTGGCCCATCATCGCGGATCGAACCAGCCAGCGAAAACGGTATATTGTGCTTCACACATTCGTACATCACACCGCTGGTAATTACGCCTGCTTCAACGACTTTAGCAATACTTCCATAACGCCGCGTGGTGTTAATCATTTTCAAGTGGTGGCGGTGTCCGCCGCGCACAGCAACGCCGCGTTTCATGTCAACTCCCAAAGAGGTTCCCATGCTCGCTTGTTCCATGTCGTGAACCGCGATCGCATTTCCACCCAACAATGCTTGCACATAACCTTCGCGAATCAAATGCGCCAAATGTTCGCCGCCGCCCGTGTGGATGACAACAGGCCCCGCCGTCACTACAACTTTGCCTCCCCGATCGCGAATTTGGCGCAATTCCCACGCTACTTGTTCCACCACCAATTCTACCCGGCGCTCACTAGAAACGCTACCCGACATAAAGCTGAATTCTTGAGAATTGCGCTGTTCTCGCGATTCTGTTTTGCGGATAGTGCGGATGCCCACCACATCGACAACGACTTTTTCACCTATTTTCAAATCGCGCAATAATTTGCACGTAGCCACCGGGCCTTCTGCGGTTTCAGTAATCGCAACTGCACCGTCCATCCGCTGATTTCGCGCTCTCACCCACTGACCGTTTACCCGCACTTCCGTGGGATAAATCGTACTAACATAAAAGTCATCCGGGCCGACGCCATCCTGCACAACATCTTCTAAAATAGCGTCGCAAATATCTTCCGGTGGTGGCACTGCACCCAAATCAATCAGCAATCCCATGATTTCTTCCATCACATCGTGGGAAGGTGCCGAAACTTTAACATCCGCAGATGATGTGCTTTGGCGCTGCTCTCCTAAATTGAAATTCAGCACTTGGAAACTGCCGCCGTTTTCGATGATTAAGTCTAAAGCGCGACTGATCAAACCCGCATCTAGCAAGTGGCCTGCCATGCGGATTGTGCGGCTTTCTACCATCACGTTTGCCGATCGATCTTCTTGCACCGGTTCATTCACCCGCAGCGTCAAACACTTACAAGCACCGCCGGCTTTCAAAAATTCGCTCATCGGCGTTTCAATGACTTTGAAACCCGCTTCAGTGATGCGCGTTTTCAAGCCTTCGCTGACCTTGTTCATTACCACAACTTTGTCAATATTGACAGCATTGCAAGCAAAGTTCGCGGCATCTGCTTCTTCAATGGCGATGCGTTTTTCCGGCGCAACTCGCATTTCAATTAAGCGGTTCGAGTAAGAGTCAAATGCTGCTGGATAGTAGAGCAAATAGCCACCTGTGAGCGGACAAAAACAGGTGTCTAAGTGATAGAAACGTTCGTCAACTAAACGCAGCGACAGCACTTCTATGTTCAGCCAGTTTGCTAGTAATGGGTGCGAGTCGAGTTCGGAACGGAAGCCGTATCCAGCCCACAGCCAGCGTCCTTCGCGATCGAGCAAAGCATCACCTGCGCCCTCAAACGGCAAGTCCTTCGGGAGTTCGTGCACGGTGAAACCTTTGCTTTCAAACCATGCTTTGAAATAGGGTTCTTCGCCTTGGCGTTCTTTGTGATAGAAACGACTGAGGACGAAAGTATTGCCTAAAAGCAAGCCTGCGTTGGCGGTGAAAACCATATCCGGCCAGCCTTTTTCGGGCGGCACGAGATCTACAATGGCGTTGTCTTTCAGGACGTGGTAGAGTTTCTCCCACTGTTCGACGGCTCGCTCGCGCGATGATTTGTGGACGTTTCCCTCCATCCAAGGGTTAATTACATAATCGACATCGTAGTGGTCGGGAGCGCACATCAGGAAGCGTATTGAGTCAGTCATAAGTCAGTTAAAATGTAGTAGATGCTACAGACGCGAGTTGAGATAATATGTATGAAATCAACTGTAAAATTCATTCCCAAGAGAAAGAGTGAAACGTCTAGCAGCGAAAAAAGTAGCTTTTAATTCTATCACGATTAAGATAAGATTAAACTAGACCACAGATGGTTCCAATGAAATATCGGATCAAATGTCAGGGTTTGATATTATTTGCCGTCAATTAACCTTAATAAAAGGTTTTACTTTTCACTTTTTGCGAAATCGGCAGTTCGATCGCAAATTCTGTTCCCCGCCCAACCTCTGAATTACACCGCAACTTACCGCCGTGGGTGTCTTTAACAATTTGGTAACTAATCGACAACCCCAAACCAGTGCCACTGCCGATCGGCTTTGTAGTAAAAAACGGGTCAAACATCCTTGACTGAACTTCGGGAAGGATACCGGGCCCATTGTCAGCAATCCGCACAACAACTTGATTGTCCCTATTTATTTCAGTGCTAATGTGAATCTGAGGATTTTTCTCAAACATTTTTCCAGCATCATTTGTAACTGTTGAAATATTGTTTGCTAATGACGAATGAGTGATGACTAATGACTCTTCCACAGCGTCGATCGCATTCACCAGCAAATTCATAAATACCTGGTTTAATTGAGCCGGATAACACTCGACTTTTGGCAGCTCGCCATAATTTTTAATAACTTGAATTTCCCGACGTTTTGGCTGTGACTGCAATCGGTGCTGCAAAATCACCAAAGTGCTCTCTATCCCTTCATGAATGTCGATTACTTTACACTCTGTTTCATCGAGTCTCGAAAAGTTTCGCAAAGACTGCACAATCTGCTTAATTCGGTTAGCACCTTCTTGCATTGAAGCCATAATTTTTGGGAAATCCTCAGCGATAAAATCTACTTCGACTTCTGTCAATTCTTTGGCAATTTCTGGAAATGGTTCGGGATAATGTTGTTGGTAAAGCTGAATCAATTTTACCAAATCGCCAGCGTACTGTGCGGCTGGAATAATATTACCGTAGATGAAGCTAATCGGGTTATTAATTTCGTGGGCAACTCCCGCTACCATTTGCCCGATACTTGACATTTTTTCGGATTGAATGAGCTGGGCTTGAGCTTTTTTTAATGATGCCAAAGTTTGTTCTAACTGTTCGGCTTTTTCTCGTTCTCGCTGTTCGCTAAATTGCAAAGCTGCTTCTGCTTGTTTGCGATCGCTAATATCAGTGTTCGTGCCCGTCATCCGCAAAGGATTTCCCGAATCATCGCGTTCCATCACTTTAGCTTGAGCTAAAATCCACTTCCACTCGCCGGATTTTGTCAGCATCCGAAATTCCACTTCGTACATCGAACTTTCCCATTGAAAGTGAGCTTGTATCGCTGCTTGAGCCTGTGACAAATCCTCTGGATGTACCAGTTGCTCCCAGGATGCAAAATTATTTTCAACCTCCTCTACTTCATATCCCAGCATCGTCTTCCACCGCGAACTAAAATATACTTCTCCCGTCCTCACATTCCAATCCCACAATCCCATAGCACAGCCTTCAAATGCTAGATAAAAACGCTCTTCGCTAATTTGCAAAGCAGCTTCGGCTTGTTTCCGTTCAGTAATATCCATGACTGTTCCCAACAGTTGGATTACTTCTGGGGTTTCGTTAGAAACAGTTTCTCCCCTGATCTCCACATATCGGATATGACCGCTAGAATGCAAAATTCGCAATTCAATTTTGTAGGGAGTTCCTTCTGAAATAGCGAGGTTGATAGTTTGCTCAAAAACCTCTCTGTCGTCGGGATGATACATCTCCAAAAGTTGCAAGTATGTCGGTTCAGGTGCGGTTGAGTCAAGACCAAAAATGCGGAATACTTCTGCTGACCAAGTAATTTTATTTGTGACGACATCAAATTCCCAACTACCGATATGGGCAATTTTCTGGGCTGCTGCTAGAGTAGCTTCGCTCTGTTGCAGTTTCAGTCGCTGCTGTTTATCTTGTTCGAGAAGATTGGCTTGGGCGATCGCAATTCCCATTTGTGCCGCCACAGTTTTCAATAATCCGATCTCATCTTGCGTCCATTGGCGGTGAGCGTACTGGTGCAAGCACATCATTCCGTTAGCTTTTCCCTGGTAAGAAGTCCGCACTGCTATCATCGACTTCAAACCTATTTCCTCGCACAAACCTATGACATTTTCTAGCAGCGGTTCCACATAAATATCATTACAAACTACAACTTTATCTTGGGACAATACAAACTGAACGTGAGGGTTGCCCTCGATGGGAATTTCTAAATTTGAAAGCGATTTTGATTCAATTCTTGTGTAGTAAGCCACACAAGGAAGGCGGGGACTTGGATCTTCTGTGTAGGTGTGAATCAAGCAAGTATCGGCATTAAAAACTCGACATATTTGGGCTGCTGCTGTTTGAAACACTCGATCCTGCTTTAAGCTGTAACGAATTTCCAGAGTAATTGTTTCTAGCAGAAATCTTTGCTTAATTTGCCGTTCCAAAGCAGCTAAAGCCGTTTTCAGTTCGAGTTCTGCTTGTTTGCGATCGCTAATTTCAGTAGCACTTCCCAGAATTTTCCAAGGTTTACCCTCTGCTGTTCTGGTAAACACGGTATCCATGCTAAAAAACCAGCGATATTCACCGTTTTGGTGCTGAATTCGGTACTCAATCTCAAAGCTTTCACCGTCTTGTGCTGTCTCAATCCGGCTCATGTGTTCTGAGAAAGCTGGCAAATCATCAGGGTGGATTAAGTTAGGCAGAAATGCTGCTCCCATTTGCTGTATTTCTGCCAGGGAATAGCCAAGATCCCTATACAGTTCGCGATTGATATATAAAATCCGCTGTTCCATCACATCGTAAATGTACAAAACATTAGGATTCATTTTAATTACTGCCGACAGCCAGTGCTGACTTTCTCGCAGTTCTGCTTCGACCCGCTTGCGTTCTTCTATTTCTGCTTGCAGCCGCGCATTTTGTGCTACAATTTGCTTAGAAAGACGACTGAGCAGCAGTTGATTTTCGATGCGGCTCACCACTTCTTCTGTTTGAAACGGTTTACTAATGTAGTCTACCGCCCCCAGCGAAAAAGCTTTGACTTTATCAAATACTTCATTTAAAGAGCTGAGAAAAATTACAGGAATATCTTTGGTTTTGGGAGAAGCTTTTAGCTGTTCGCAGACTTGATAGCCATTCATACCGGGCATCATGATGTCCAGCAAAATCAAATCCGGTGGAGTCGATTGAGCAAAGTTAAGAGCCAATTTGCCATCCCGTGTCGGCCGCACTTTATATCCCCGCTTAGACAAAACCTGGGATAAAAGGCGCAAGCTTTCTGGGTGATCATCAACGATTAAAATGTTTTGTGTTAATACATCTTTTTGAGATGCGAGTGTTTTTGTTTCAGCGGATTCTTGATCATATTGATTCATAATAACTCCCCTATCACTATTTTTATTTATCAAATCTTAAATATTAAATCCTACAATTATTTGTACATAAAACTATTAGTTTGTAGCAGCATGAGTATTGGTAGAGGTTAATTTATGGCGCGGATTTGAGCAATACAAGTTTCAATCAGCTCGGCATCCTGTTTTTCGAGGACTGGCGGTCAATGAGCGACTGTATGCGATGCTTTTATCAGCTATGGCAGCATAAATCAGACTCTCAGTATCCCTTTCGCTTGAGGCAGTGGCACTGTCCGATCGCTCGCTAAGATAGATTACCCCTGATATTTGTAATAATTGTATCAAGAATGTCTGCATTTTTAAAATTTGTGGGCATAAAATTATCCCAGGCGATCGAGAAAACAGCCGATATTCCTCAAATCACCGGCTCAGCACGCAACTTTACATTAAACGCCAAACTTTTACAATGTTTAAAGCCCTGTTTTACCTGTATTTATTGGATTGCTCGGACTTGTGTTTTTTGCGTAAATATACTGACTCTCTTTCAGCAAATACACAAGCCCTGACAAGCTCTGATCGTATGTGATATGTTGTTTGGGCGGGCTAATTTATGAAACTTTTGCATCAGCCTGTAATTCACCGTAAGCAGCATACACAGCTTTAACATTATACCAATTCAGAAAAATTCGAGCTATTTCTAAAGCTAACTGCGGTTTGCCTTGGTCAATTAGCCACTGCAAAAAAGGAGTCATCGTCCGCTCATTCAGCATCCCGCCCAAAGACAAAACTCCCCACAGTATTTGGTGTAGCCAAGTCATTTGAATCATTAGCTTTACTTCCCAACTTGGGTGTTTTTGATAAAACAAAACTCCCATTCTCCCGCGCTGAATTTCTCGGTCAATCATGCCTGGTATTTGATCTAGGTTAAAAGCTGGATGCCAGTGATAGCCTACAGCCTGCGGACATTTAATCAGTTTTAAACCTAATTTTTTCAACCTGACACCCAATTCTAAATCTTCCCATCCATACAGTTGAAAGCGATTGTCAAACAGTCCAGCTTCCAGCAGCCAGTGGCGGGCGATGGCCACATTTCCTGTAGCAAAATAAGCCGCCGAAAAATCCGTTATTTTGTAAGGTTCCGAGGTGGGATTGTCGAAATTGCAAGTATTAATCACGCTGCCGTAAGTAAAAACCGCATCAGTATCTTTGTAGCCCTGTAGTAAAGCATCTGCGTGTGCTTGTAAAAAATGCTTTGTTACAACTAAATCGCTGTCAATAAAAATAATTGTCTCGCCCTTAGCATTTTCAACGCCTAAATTCCGGGCGGCGGCTGGGCCTTGGTGAGATTGGGCGATCGATCGCACATGGGGTAAAAACTCGGCATCGTTGCTCAACCACTCGATCGTCCCATCCGTCGAGCCGTCATCGACTACAATCACCTCATAATCTGTGACACTACTACCAAACTGCTGATTTTCCAGAGCCAGTAGACATTTTTCCAAAATCGGTTTACGATTGTACGTCGGAATCACAACACTAAAAAACACAACTTTTCCCCATCGCCACAGTTACCGTATCCCACGGTAGCAGATTTTTCGCAGCAACTAGGCCGGGAAATCGCCAACCTTAGCAAAAAAAGAATATCTAAATCTGTACGATTGCTGACAAGAATCGATCTCAA
This sequence comes from Microcoleus sp. A2-C3, assembly GCF_036706065.1. Taxonomy (NCBI): domain Bacteria; kingdom Bacillati; phylum Cyanobacteriota; class Cyanophyceae; order Oscillatoriales; family Microcoleaceae; genus Microcoleus; species Microcoleus sp. A2-C3. The sequence continues at coordinate 33,672 of NZ_JAUBVX010000037.1, forward strand.
TTAGGTGCATAATACAAAGTTGGTTAAATTCCAATACGGTTGGGTTAACAGTGTTTATGGCCCGGAGATCCCCCTAAATCCCCCTTAAGAAGGGGGACTTTGAGAAGAATCTTGTCCCCCCCTTTTTAAGGGGGGCTAGGGGGGATCGGCTCTGGCCCAAGCGTATTAAGTTAAATTCAGGATGTAAATACAAATGAGTCGCGCTAAAAAAGTTGTGCTAGCATATTCGGGCGGAGTCGATACCTCCGTCTGCATTCCTTACTTGATGAAGGAGTGGGGAGTCGAAGAGGTAATTACTCTGGCGGCGGATTTGGGACAGGGAGACGAATTGGAACCAATCCGCAAGAAAGCTTTGGCATCTGGTGCTTCGGAATCGTTGGTAATCGATGCTACCGAGGAATTTGTCAAGGATTATGCGTTTCCAGCGATTCAAGCTAACGCGCTTTACGAAAATCGGTATCCGCTTTCTACGGCGCTGGCTCGCCCGCTGATTGCTAAATTGTTAGTAGAAGCTGCGGAAAAATACGGTGCAGATGCGATCGCCCACGGTTGTACGGGTAAGGGAAACGATCAGGTACGGTTTGATGTGTCGATCGGCGCACTGAATCCCAAGATTAAGATTTTAGCACCGGCGCGGGAGTGGAAAATGAGCCGCGAGGAAACGATCGCCTACGGCGAAAGATGCGGGATTCCGTCGCCGGTGAAGAAGTCTTCGCCTTATAGTATCGATCGCAATTTGTTAGGAATGGCGATCGAAGCCGGCATCCTCGAAGATCCTTGGGCGGAACCGCCGGAAGAGGTGTTTTTGATGACAAAGGCGATCGAGCAAACTCCCAACACACCCGAATACATAGAAATCGGTTTCGAGTGCGGAAAGCCTGTCAGTTTGAACGGCAAAGAATTATCACCAGTCGCCCTGATTACCCAACTCAACGAAATAGCTGGAAATCACGGAGTCGGGCGTATCGACATGATTGAAAACCGCCTAGTCGGGATTAAATCGCGGGAGATTTACGAAACACCAGCGATTTTAGTATTAATGCACGCGCACCGAGACTTAGAAAGTTTGACCTTGACAGCAGATGTCACGCGATACAAGCGCGGCATCGAAGAAACCTACAGCGAAATGATTTACAATGGTCTTTGGTACAACCCTTTAAAAACTGCTTTAGACGCATTTATTCAGGATACTCAAAAGCGAGTAACTGGAACCGTGCGCCTAAAAATGTTCAAAGGAAATGCCACAATTGTCGGCCGCAAATCCGAGTATTCGCTGTACAGTTTCGACTTAGCAACCTACGGCGCTGAGGATGAATTCGACCATAAAGCGGCCGAAGGATTTGTCTACGTTTGGGGACTGCCAACGCGCATTTGGTCGGAGAAGAATAGAGGCTAGAAATTAGCTAAAAATTAGTAGGGTGCGCAGTGCGCACCTTATTTGCTAAAAATAAGAGTCGGCAGATCAGAGTCGGCAGATCAGAGTCGGCAGATCAGAGTCGGCGGTTGAAACCGCGACTACACAAACAATGTCCGCCTCCGCGGACTGAAGATCGGAGTCGGCGGTTGAAACCGCGACTACACAAACAATGTCCGCCTCCGCGGACTGAAGAATTAAATGCTGCGCACCTGATTTAAAGTACGTAGGGTGTGCACTGCGCACCGCATTTGCTAAGGTATAAATAGAATAATTTAAAAATCCCCGCAAATGCCATGACCGCCTCAATATCAAGAGTTATTCAAACAGATATTACGACAACTACATCTCAAGGTAAAACCGCCACTTGGGAAGATTACTTGGCTTATCGCGATGCTCCCAACGATAATGATCACATCGGATTGTGCTTTAATTGCGATCGGCTTTTAGTCATTGATATGGGAAAAGAAGGAATCAATCACGCCATCATCAATAACTTGTTTCCAATGTTATTCGCTATCTGGTTTAGTCAAGTACCAGAACAGATATACAGTTCCCTGGGCGGCTGCTTGCTAGAAAAACCTAAAAAGCAAGCTGCATCACCAGATTTAATGGTTTACGTGGGGAGCGAATACCCAACTTGGCAAACAGGAGAGCGGCGTTACATTAATTTAGAACAGTGGCGAGTTCCTAATTTAGTTGGCGAAATTGCTGACACAACTTTAACAATAGATTTAGATGAGAAAAAATATCTCTATGCCGATTTGGGAATTCCTGAATATTGGGTAGTTGACGTTAAAGGTTTGCGAGTTTTTGCCTTTCAGTTGCAGTCAAACGGCAAGTATCAGGAATGCGAGACTTCTCTAGCACTTTCAGGATTGCCAATTTGTTTGTTGAATCAAACTTTGGAACGCTTAAATGCAGAAACAAATGGCAGTGCAGCCATGTGGTTTGCTCAACAGATTGCTAGCTTAAAAACAGAATGATTGTGGTATAATACGATCGCGGATACTAGAATCATCAAACAATTCATTCTGAAAAAGCAATGATTGCCAATAAAAGCCCAAATTACATCTCCCCAGAAGAATACCTGAAATTAGAAGAACTCAGCCCCATCAAGCATGAGTATATTCGGGGCGAAGTCTACGCAATGGCGGGTGCGAGTGATGCTCATGTGACTGTCGCCGGCAACTTATTTGCACTGTTGAGAAATCATGTTCGGGGTAGTGGCTGCCGTATTTATATGTCAGACATGAAAGCGAGGATTGAATCTAAGAATCTTTACTACTATCCCGACGTGATGGTAAGTTGCGATGAACGGGACAAAGCATTTCAATCTTATAAAAGATATCCTTGTTTAATTGTCGAGGTTTTGTCTGATGGAACTGAAGGATTCGATCGCGGAGATAAGTTTGCTGATTATCAGGAATTAGAAACGCTTCAGGAGTACGTATTAATTAACCAAAAACGGCAGCGAGTGGAGTGTTTTCGGCGCAATGCTGAGGGGTTGTGGGTTTTGCAGTCTTACACGCCCGGAAGCGAAGTTTGCTTAGCTAGTGTTCATTTTCGCACGAGTATGGATGCTATATATGAGGATGTGGTGTTTGCTGGGAATGATGCGGAAATAGAGAATTGAACGAGTGGCTAGCTTGAAAACAGGGCGAGTGCGGTATAATAAAAATGGTGAAGTTTTCGAGCAAAAAAACATAATTGCAAATATGCCAAAATACCTGACAATTGCAGAAGCGCAACAACAACTACCAAAGTGGCCGGATGACTTAGTAGCAGAGCCAGCTATCATCACTAAGGATGGGAAATCGGCAATAATTGCCCTCAGTTTTAAACAATTTGAATCTCTGTTAGAAACAATAGAAATTCTCTCAGATCGCGAGTTTATGGCTCATTTGCGATCGGGCATTGAACAAGCACAGAATGGATAAACAATAGACTTACAACAGTTAAAAGCCGAGTTAAACCTTTGACAGCACTTAAAAATGGAGCCTGTAGAATATCAAGTTATTTTGACTGCACAAGCAGGGCAACTATTTATGAAAAATCCCTAACTTACATATAGACAATTTCACCGCGACGAACCTGTGCTATCGTGAGCTTCTAACGTTTATTGTGTAGCAAAGCTTTGTAAAAATGGTAAATTACTATGACTCCCCCTCAAAAAAGACCTGAGATTTCACCTTTGAAAAAAGTTTTTATTAGTCCAGGATGGATAGTAGTATTAGCCATAGCTTGCTTTGCATTCTGGAGGGCACGAAATCCTGAAACTTCTTCAAATTCAACTTTTGTGGCTAATGGTAATCAGTCTGTTCCCAAACAATTAATAGGTCAATGGCAAACACAAACTCCTGGTAATTCTGTAACATTAATTTTTACTAATGAAGGGACGTTATTTGTTTGGAATACGCCTACTATTGCTAAACAAATGGAATATCAGACTGATGTAAATCATCAACCCAAGAATTTGGATATATTAACACGAGGTCAAGTTACGGGAAGGACAATTTTTGAGTTTACGGCTGATGGTAAGTTGCGTTTAATCTTAAATAATATTCGAGCATCTCGACCTACTTCTTTTGATTCTAATGCCAGGATTTTTCAGAAAGTATCTGAAAAAACGACATTGCCTGATAATGTGAAAGTAATTAATTTTAAAGAACCCAACCAAGCTAGACAATCGGAAGGAAAACAATATGTTGCATCTATAAATAGAGGACAACAAGCTTTTTATGCTGAAAATGGACGTTTTACGTCTATTTTGCCAGAATTGGGATTAGGTATAAAATCAGAGACGGCAGGTTATTCATATAGTATTGTTTTGAGCAACGATGGGCGTTTTGTGCAATCAATTGGTTTAGCAAAGAGAGATGGATTGAAAAACTATACAGGAATAGTTTTTTGGGTTAACAATGCTGACAGTAAGTCTACATCTTCTCTATTTTGTGAAAGCTATCAACCTTCAAAAGAGCTTCCTGGATTACCGGTTGTTACCAACTCTAAAGATGGGCTACAATGTCCTCTTGGTTATTCGCCGATAGTGCGTTGAAAATCTGGACTAGATTAATAGCATATTTGAAATTACTTGAGTGCATTCAAAAGCTCATTCCTCACTCCTCAGACTCAAAATCCACACGATCGTACATTTCGCCCAAAGACATCTCAAAAGACACCGAACTCAACGCCAGAACCGCATCAGCACCATCATACTCAGACAAAACCCACTTATTGTCATCCCTCTTACAGAACTGTTCGACGTGCATTTCGTACTGATCGATCAAAACATACTCCCTGAATGTAGGAATCGTGCGAAAAAGTTTAAATTTGTCACCACGATCGTAATTCGCTGTCGATTTCGATAAAACCTCAGCCACCATCACCACATTAGTAATCGCATCTTTCCTCCCCTCAGCAAACTCTAGCTTACCCGCAACTACCATCACATCAGGATAAGTACAAAATTGCTTCTGTGGTATCCATAAACGCAAACCCAAAGCAAATAAATGATAATATTTCTGTCCTTTAAAAGCAAAATTCAAAGGAGTAACAAAATCACCTACTATCATATTGTGATTAGCGGAATTTGCCGCCATTGGTACTATTTGACCGCGATGATATTCACTTTTATACTCTGCGGCTTCTTCTGAATCAAAATACTCGGTTGGAGAGTAATAACTTTGTGGCTTACTCTCCATTACTTCTTCGCGAATTTCTGTTGATGCCGTCATAGTACATCCTCGTGCGATCGTACTCGCAATTATAACCGCATTAGGTGTTAGAAACCTGGTTGTTTGCAAGAATTCGGCGCTGTACCCAGAGTTGTCAAAAACCCGGTTTCTGAGAGTCTTAGCAATACAAAAAATAAGGACACAACAACGTTGTTGTGTCCTTACTTAGGCGGTATCGGAGTTGATGACACAACAATGTTGCGTCTCTACTTGGTCTTGTCCAAAGTCCGCGACTCTAACCACATAGGAATTACAATCCAAGCAACTGCTAACAGCAAAGCAAATACAGCAAATTGAGCCGCCCAAGCTACCAACTTCTCTAAAGACACAACTTGTCCTAGAAAGTATGACAAACTTACCATGACAGATGCCCAGCTTGCTGCACCCAGAATATTGAACAGCGAAAATTTCCAAAAAGGCATTTCTGCGATGCCCGCTAGGGGGCTGGCAAAAATCCGCAGCAGTGCGATGAAACGGCCTAAAAATACCGCTTTAGCTGCATTTTTGCTAAACTGTTCTTTTAGGTCAAACAGTTGTTCTTCCCGAAAGCGGAAAAATTGTCCTAGCTTCAGCAGCAGCGGCCAGCCGCCGTATCTGCCGATCGCATAACCGAAATTTCCGCCGAGAGTCGCACCGGCGATCGCACTTCCGAGCACAAACCAGAAATTCAGTTCCCCACTGCCAGCCAAAAAGCCACCAGCAATAGTAATTGTCTCGCCTGGGAGAGGGACTCCCAGATTTTCTAGCAAAATACCCAAAAATACCGCCCAGTAGCCGTAATCGTGGGCAAATTGCTGAATAGTCTCTAACGATAAAAACTCAAAAGACATTCGATACTGCCTTCGTAAACTTTTGCAAAGCTCAATACATTTATATCTTGGCTCGATTCAGCCAATAGTGCAATCCTTCGCTGTGATTAAGAACACACAAAACTCGCGATCGCCCGCCTAACAAAAAACTAGCCTTTAGGGCATTATAGATGAATGGAGAATAGTTGCGGTTGCGTTGAGCCCATCGCCAGCCCGTCATCCTACTAAATTTATCACCAGGGCGATCGCCACCGATTCCCACAAGGGCGATCGCGCATCCTAGAACCTTAGCTGAAATTCCCTGATGATCTCAACTTTGGCAGCAACCGAACTCACTTATTGATACTTGACAATCCGAGGATAACTGCTATGGAATTTCCCAACTTCAACCAACACATCATCCTCCAACCTCAAAACTGCCTCGACTCCGAAGCCGGCAGCCTCCTCCAGCAACAGCTAGCCGAGATTTTGCCTGATCGCCCCCAACTCTGGGTAATTGACATGGGCGACGTAGATTTTATCGACAGTTCCGGCTTGTGCGCCCTAGTCGGCGGACTCAACGCCGCCCGCCACCGGGGATGCCGCCTCGTCATCTGCAACGTCTCAGCCACTGTCAGGCTAATATTTGAACTTACTCAACTCGACCAACTTTTTGAAATTTTTGACAGTTTCGAGCAAATTATCTCAACACCAACTCCCGCTTTAGTTGCCTGATAAAAATTATACGATCTCCGGTTAATTGCCCATAACTAGGTTCGATCGTTGGGAATGCAAGTCCTGATTTATTAGCCAAGAAAGGACTAAAGTCCTCACTACGAACACCAAAAAGTAATTTGCATATCATAAATCGGCTTATTTGTCAAGCAATACCAATGGCAGACAAATAAATCCGGCACTTGAACGCCGACAGAAGCGATCGCAGGTGCAGCCGGAAAAGGCAAAAGTCGATCGAAACAAATCCTTTCCCCAACGAACCCGAACTGCATCAAATAAGTCGCCGGTGGTGCATTTAAAAGATTCAGTAACCCGAAAGCCAACTCATACAACTGCTGTCGCCAAACATCCGACAAATGCAGCGGTTGACGGTAACTCAACTCGCCAGACAACTTGTCAGATTCCGCAGCGATCGCCTCAGCATACAGCGGCCCCTTTGCCGTCAACACCACCGGTAGCCAAAAATTGCCATCGCCGACGGGCACTTGTAACTCCTGGGCCACTCGATCGCGCGCCGCCACAACATTAGCGCCAAATCGAAACACATCTTGACCCGGAAAAACCAGATCCGACGGCACATCCAGCGTCAAAGGACAAACGATCGATCCACCATCGGCGATCGCACCAGAATAGAGATCGGAAACCCCGCAGATCAGGACTTCAGTTAAAGGATCGGATTGAGAGATCGCCTCCAGGAGACAATCGGCCAGGCCCCGCGAATCGCCCGCCACAATCAAAACCTTAGACATTGCCAAAGCTCGGCATTTGAATACCGCGATCGTCATCAGGATCGACGCTCGGCAGATCCAGGCCTTTCGCCTTGCGATTCCGCATCGCCAGACGGTAAGTCACGCTCTGCAACTCAATATGCAACTGGCGGTTTTCCTTTTGCAGTTGATCCAACTTTTCCTTAATCGGCTCGATCCGCTCGGCAAACTTCTGGCGGTAAACCCCAGGCAATTCCTGAACCACTTGTTCGAGCATTCTAGAGCGATCGGTCAATTCTTGCACCGATTGCCGCAGTTGGTAAACCTCCGTATCCCGATCGGCGATTTGTTCCTGATAAAAACCCACCTGCTCTTCCACAGCTTGCAGTTGTTCCCGCATTGCCTGCATTTGAGCTTGGTGGCGATCGGAAACTTCCGGCGCCGGCACAAAACTCGAATTTCCCTTCACCAGTCTGAAAAGTTCTTGAGATAACTGCTGCACCAATTGGTCGCGCATTTGCAGCTCTTCGGTGAGACGAGATACCTCTGATTGCAGTTCTTTTGAGCTTACAAGTTTAGTTGGATTCACGATTACTCTCAGCTTTTGCTATAAAATGTGTTTCTTTAAAATATCTTTCCCTCACCACAGAGGCAAGAGGCAATTTAAAAATTTTGCACCCGGGCCTGCTAGATCGATCTGCCAGATGTCAACGGTCAAAGCCAGTCTAACTCACATCAGGCACCAAAGTCAGTCGATGTGAGATTTTAGATTTACTGCACAGATGAATCTAGTAGCTTTGAACCTTAGTCTCAAATTTTTGACTCTCTAGGTCTAACCCGATCGCCGCCGAGAGCACTTTGCCAGCTTCATCCAAGGTACTGCCAAAACAGATAATTCCGTCCTCGTGACCGGCCATCGCCAGAATTTTGCGATCGCCTAAATTCTCCTCCTCAAAAAGTCTAAACATTTCTAAGGCCATCTGCGGAGTACCGTAAGGTATTTCTTTTCTAGTCGTAGGAATCTTAAACAGCAGTTGCTGCCATAGTTGAGGATTGTGAACGTGAATTATCGCGCCCACATCATCTCTGTGAAGGTACAGGGCTGCGTGAGTTAGGGACTCCGACGAAGCTGGTACGGGGCCCCGGCAGCCGAGAAAATTTTGTTCTAAGTTAAATTCAGTGACAGTACAGTAGAAATCAGGCCCCAGATTTGGCAAGTGTGCCGTCTGGGTGCCTGAAATCACGAATTGGCAAGAATTGTCGAGTCTGACGCTGACGTTACCAAAACCAATGCCATTTTCGTAGACACCTATTAGTCCCCAAGAGTGGAGTCGATCGCGCCAGTCGATCAAATCTGCTATGTTATCGGCAGCTAAAGGATCTGCCTCTTGCCATTCGCAGCGGTACTTAACGACTCCTTCATCCATCTATTTTTCTGCCTAGCCCGTACACGACACACAAGTCTTATTCTGAGACTTGACCGAAGTTGTCAAACTGTTTTTTGTCTGCTGCCTTCTGTCTAGAGTGCCTGAGTGCCTTAAATAATCGGCGTTGCTGATTTACGGTATGAACGGCTAAATATGCAAATCATAAAAACCATTTTCCACAAAACTTCTGGATTTTTGCCTAGTTCTTTTTCATACCCTGATTAAGCATCGCCAAATAATCTACATTCCTGTGTCGCCGTAATTGGCGATCGACATCAGCAAAAAGTATACTACGCAAGAAGAACAAATTATTCCAAACATCATAAATTTAGCCTCAACAGGTGATTGCAAAAGTTGAATGTAAAAACGCACGCTTTCCGGCTGGGAGTTTTATTCTTGGCTGTTGCTATATCTAGTCTCTTATGTGAAACTATTTAACATACGTCAACAATTTATTGCTCAAGAGTACAGCATTTATACTGAGGTTGCTGGCCTCCTCAACAATACTTAACGAGAAAGTAGCCCTTGATCCGGGAACTTAGGTAAAATTAACCGTAAATTTACTTACTTTCATAATACTAATATTTCAGTGAGCGGAACACAAAATCAAAAAAGTTTACCAAATCAACACAAATGCTAGCCGATCGCCCGCGGCGTGATTAATTGCTAAAACCCTTGCTAATATTGATTTTTCAGTGAGCGGAACACAAAATTAAAAAAGTTTACCAAATCAACACAAATGCTAGCCGATCGCCCGCGGCGTGATTAATTGCTAAAACCCTTGCTAATAT
>NZ_JAUBVX010000037.1:43370-67909 GCF_036706065.1 Microcoleus sp. A2-C3
TGATTTTTCTGCTAGCGGCGATAACTGAAGCCGTAATTGCTTCAACATCGTGCTTGTCCCAAAAGAGTTTAGCCGATCGAGCCACTGCTCGATCGGCTAAACTCTTTTGTGGGGCAGTCACGCCCGCAGCCCTTTAAATGTGGAAGTGATACAAAATGCTGCCATCGTCTTTAATTTCGCAATTGGCATTAAAGACTTCAGCTTGTTGGTTCAAAAAACGCTGAGCGACATCCGGCGACAGCCGCGTCTCCATCGCAAACCGCACCAGAGTGATTTCGCCGCTGCCTTCTTTGATCAGTCGGTACAAAGCACTTTGGAGTCTTTCGCTCTCTTCTCGCTGAAAAGCTGATTTGTTCTGCCAATCAGCCACCGAAGGAATCAAACCGCGGCTCACCAAAATCGCCAACAGCAGGCCAACTCCCACAATTAGAGGCACAGTCGGATCGCTCGTGGGCGTCGCCACAATTTGCGGCGCCGTAGCGGCGGCAAAACTGCTCACCATTTCTTTTTCTGACGCTTGCGTATCCGCCATTGCCAGTTGAGTTTTGTTGTATACGTCTTGCTGAAGCTTCATTTGCTGCAACAGGCGAGCGCGCTCTCTTTCGTATTGGTCGAGTTTTTGCTGAGCTTGTTTGAGGTCTTGAGTGACTTGTGCCAAGCGTTGGTTGAGCGACTGATTGACTGATTGCCACCGATATCTATTAATCAGGCGGCTTTTTTCAACCATGCCCTTCATCAACATATCCGCCGTTTGCACTGCTTGATCCCGATCAAGCGAGCGATACCCAACAGCAATCTGTAGAGGTTCTTCCGGCTTAGAAATCTTGACGCTAGCATTTTGTCGAATTTGCTGAGGCGACAGCTTAACTGCATCTGCCACTGCTTTGACAACATTATCTGCCAGCAAAACATCGGGAGTGAGTTGCTCTCCCTGCTTGAGAATTGTCGCGCCCGTACTCGAAAATTTTACTGGCGGATTATTAGAAGTCAGAGTGCCTTGGGCCAGGAATCCCGGCAGCGGAGCTAGGCGGTAGGCTAATGCCCCTGAAATACCCATAATTACAGCAAAACTGCCTAGGGCAATCCATCTGTACTGATTTGATGAAGATCTAAAACGTAAATTTCCCATTTTGATAGTCAAGTCATAACATTCACTTTGCTGTTGCAGCTAGTCCCAAACCAAAGAGCGATGGTTTCTTTCTTTTGAATGAAATTGACTGCGAAAAAATCACTCAAATTGTAGCGAAAAGCTCTCAGATCGGCTTTTCAGAGTTGCAAATATTCATGTTTCCAAAAAAGCACCTAACTTGTGTTTTTTCCTAACTGTAACCTCAGCTTTTTTGTTTAGGAATTACTCAAAAAATTGCAGGTATGACGATGATCAAGCCAAGTCTGTTGCCATCAGGGGAGCCTCGTGCGAGAGTGAAATCTTGCGGAGCCTCGCCGTGTTTGTTGACACTTAAAACTTTCACTTTTTCGCCTGCTGCAATCCTTCAATTATTTTACTTCTTGCTGTGCGTTTTGCGGAAGCGATCGCGCGGGTGCGTTGTTGCTCGATCCTGCGATCGCCCGCAGGTTGTACGGCACTTCGCTCTCATCTGAGATGCCCTCAAACTCGATACTTCTTCTGACGGCACATTCAAACCGATCGCAATTACGCTCAACGAAGCCATCAAGCCCGCAGGATCGATCGGCTAAACTCCCGATCGCGATTAACCAACTGCTAATTTTGCCGATATTCTCAAATAAGAGCGGGTAAAACAATCAAAAAAAACTTAAATATTCTTCCTAAAAAGTTACTAGCCCAGAATTATACCACGCACTAACAGTAATTGCTAAAAATAAAAAAGTTGTGGAGCAGGCCGCAAGACCTGCTCCACATCAAATGATGGTTTGACAAAGATACGATTGATCGTACCGACGAAAGTTCAGAAGCCGATCGGCAAAATAAGACCCTCGCGGGCCATGACAGCCTTGGGAAAAGCGATTTGTACCTCTTCGGCGATGCGATCGAGAAAATCGTCAGTATGAGCCGGATCATGGTGAAAAATCACCACCCGTTTCACCCGCGCTTCCTTAGCCATTCTCACCGCTTCCTGCCAAGTCGAGTGTCCCCAACCCACCTTCGGAGACTTGGGATTGTGATATTCCTCGTCGGTGTACATCGCATCGTAGATCAGCACGTCAGCATCGAGGGCTAGATTATAAATATTCTCATCTAGGCGATCGGGAAAATGTTCAGTATCCGAACAGTAAACAACAGAACGTCCCTGCCAAGTCACCCGATATCCCATCGCAGTATTCGGGTGATTAAGAGAACCAGTCCTAATCTCAATATCATCCAGCATCATCGTCTGGTTGTGATTGATCTCGTGAAAATTCAAATCTGCCGGCAAACCCATAAGCGGCACCGGCGAATTCGAGTGCAGAACCCGTTCGACGAAGTGCCGTTTCAGACAATCTCCATCCGGCGGAATCGCCCCATAAATATCAAACCTATTGCCGCGGATAAAAGCTGGGGCGAACAGCGGGAAACCTTGAATGTGATCCCAGTGGTAGTGAGTAAAAAACATATAAGCTTGTATCGGCATTTCTTGCATCAACTGGTCTCCCAGCATCCGCAAGCCAGTTCCGCCGTCAAAAATTAAGCGTTTTCCACCGACTCGCATTTCCAAACAAGAAGTATTTCCGCCGTAGCGAACAGTTTCCGATCCTGGTGTCGGAACACTGCCCCGGACGCCCCAGAACTGTACTACAAAATCATCTATACCTTTTATTGCTTCGGAGGGTTGAGGGCAATCAACGGGATTTGCCACTACAGAGGACAAGCTGATTTCCATTTTAAAATTCAGACTTTAAGGTTCCACATTGTCCGTGATGGCGCAGCAGATGGTCGCACAACACTAAAGCTACCATTGCTTCGACCATTGGCACAGCTCTTGGTAAAACGCAAGCATCGTGCCGTCCTTTGGCTGCTAGCAGTGTTGCTTCACCCTCTCGGGTCACAGTGCGCTGCTGCTGCCGAATTGTCGCAGTTGGCTTGAAAGCCGCCCGCAGAATGATATTTTCACCGTTAGCAATGCCACCCTGAATTCCACCGGAGCGATTCGTTACTGTGCGAATTTCTCCTTGTTCATCAGTATAGTATTCATCATTGTGTTCGCTGCCCTTGAGCAGAGTCCCGGCAAAGCCCGAACCAATTTCAAAGCCTTTGCTAGCGGGTAAGGACATGATCGCTTTGGCTAAGTCGGCTTCGAGTTTGTCGAATACGGGCATTCCCAGGCCTTTGGGTACGTTGCGGGCGACGCATTCGACTACGCCGCCGATCGAATCTCCGCTGTCGCGAACTTTTTCGATTAGTTCAATCATTCTTTCGGCGCAGTCGGCATCGGGACAGCGGACAATGTTGCTTTCTACTTGTTCTAAGGTAACAGTGTCTGGGTCGGCGACGCATTCTAAGTCTTTGATGCGTTTAACGTAGCCGACTATTTCTACGCCTGCGGCTTGGAAGAGAATTTTTTTGGCGATCGCCCCTGCTGCTACTCTACCAATAGTTTCCCTCGCCGAACTTCGACCTCCGCCTTGCCAGTTGCGAATTCCGTACTTAGCATCGTAGGTAGCGTCGGCGTGGGAAGGGCGGTAAGTTGTGGCCATTTCGCCGTAATCTTGAGGGCGAGTGTCTTGATTGCGGACTAAAATTGCGATCGGAGTTCCCAGAGTTTTGCCTTCAAACACGCCCGACAGAATTTCGCAGGTATCAGCTTCTTTGCGGGGCGTGGTAATTTTGCTTTGTCCGGGGCGGCGGCGATCGAGTTCCGCTTGAATTTCCGAAGCGTCGATCGCAACCAGGGGCGGACAACCGTCAATGACTACCCCGACACCACCGCCGTGAGATTCCCCAAATGTCGAAATCCGAAATAGATGCCCGAAGCTATTGCCCATAATGCTTTTCCCTGAAAATTGATATTTTTTACGTTAACTGGAAGATAGATTTTTTAAATTAAATATAGATTTAGGGTATTTCTGAAGAATATAGCATTGACTGGGGGCTTTCGGTCGATCGCAGCACAGAAGTTCGATCGCATCCCGGTAGCAGAATATCTACGAGGGACAGGGGAGAGGAGGGAATTGCCAGAAGAGGAAAACTGTGAAAATCTCTTCTTCCCTCTTTCTGACATCAGTTACATCCGCTGCCGAACATCCATCCATCCGTTACATCCGTTACAAAATCCGCTGCCGAACTTTCTTCTTTTTTAGTCTTCGTGTTCTTCAAAAGGATCTCTTAATTCCTTAGCGGGAGGGCCAAAAGCCGTGTAGATCGAGAAGCCGGTGATTGCCACCAGACAGATACCGAGAGAAATGCCGAGAACTGCTGCTGGTTCCATATTTGCGATCGATTATGAGTGATCCCCTCTATAATATTACAAAAAATAACAATCCGTCTAAAAGTCTAGTGATTTTAGGCGCAGTACGGTAAGGCAGCCGAGCCCACTCCCGCTGTTCTCAGTCCCCCTGCCGCATTTCTGAGAAATTGCGATCGCAATTAGCGGTGGAAGTATGTCAAACTTTTCTGTAGAGATTCATTGTAGGTGACTTATGGCACAGCGGACTTGGTTAGGAGATATACTCAAACCCCTTAACTCAGAATACGGCAAGGTAGCCCCAGGTTGGGGAACCACCCTGTTGATGAGCGTTTTCATCGGATTGTTTTTCGTGTTCTTGTTGATTATTTTGCAAATCTACAACTCTTCTCTGATTCTAGAGAATGTGGATGTTGATTGGTCGAGTCTCGGCCGCTAGAATTTGAGCGAAAATTAAGGCTAACAGTAAAAGCTGAGGGTGGAGGAGAAATGGTAAAAGCTAAGTTTTCCCATTTTCCCTTGCCCTTTCCCGTTAGTCCCTCGTAATTAAATGCTAACTAATTAAACAAATTACCGGAGACAAAAAATGAATATTTTTGGCATTGGTTTGCCGGAAATGGCAGTGATTTTTACCATCGCCCTGTTGGTATTCGGCCCAAAAAAGTTGCCAGAAATTGGTCGGAGTTTCGGGAAAGCACTTCGGGGTTTTCAAGATGCTTCGCGGGATTTTGAGTCGGAGTTTACGCGGGAAACCAAGCAGCTAGAAGAAGCAGTAGCAACTACCAAAAAGCCGGAACCAGAAAAACTCGCGGCTGCTGCTAAGGAAGATAGCACAAACAGTTAGATGAACAACACTCAGAAATCGGAAACACCAGCGGAGTTAGTAATTCCCCAGCTAATTGTGGGTTTGGGGAATCCTGAACCAAAGTACGATCGCACGCGACACAATATCGGCTTTAATGCAGTAGATGCCTTCGCTAAATCTTGGCAAATTTCCCTGTCAGAAAACCGCAAATTTCAAGGAATATTTGGCGAGGGAAATCGGCCGCGGGGACAGAAAATCCGCTTGCTGAAACCGCTGACGTACATGAACCTGTCTGGCCAATCGATTCGGGCGGCCACAGATTGGTACAAAATACCTCCACAGTCCGTATTAGTAGTATACGACGATATGGATTTGCCGATCGGCAAAATGAGAATCCGGCTAGCAGGTTCAGCCGGCGGGCACAACGGCATGAAATCAACAATTTCTCATTTAGGTACAGACAAATTTCCCCGGTTGCGGATTGGCATCGGCAAACCTCAAAACGATCCTGCTAAAAACGACAAAGATACGATTTCCTTCGTATTAGGAAAATTTTCCTCAGAGGAAAGTCAATTAGTAGAAAAAATGCTTAAATTAGTTGTAGAAGCTGTGGAACTTAGCCTCCATCAGGGAGTAGAAAAAGCCATGAGTCTTTACAACAATCGTACCATTGCAGAAACAAGCGCGGAAACAAAAAGGTGAGTTCGAGACGTTTGCCGGAAACTACAGCCCATGTCCGAGTTACGGGTCAATCTTGGCTAAAAGGCACGATTGAAGGTGAAGTGACTGCCGGCAATTTTGAGTGGCAGTTTCAGTGGCGTTTTCGGGATGTAAAAACACTAATCCTTGAGCCTTCTCAGGGTAGGGCATTGATTCAAGAACCGCTGCACCGTTTTCTGGAAAAATGGGATTATCAGCTTGAACCAGGGGGGGATTATTCCTTTACCGTTAGGGCTCAGTTTTAATATTCATATTTATTTGGGAATATAGCAATCCTAAATGATTTTCTGTAGGGAGACGGCAGTGCCGTGTCCGGGAGACGGCACTGCCGTGTCCCTACAGATGGATTTTGGGGAAATCACATTTATGTTCGCGGTAAGGATAATGATTTAGGATTGCTATAACTCTTGACACTTTATGCTAAATCTAGCATAATAGAATCGTAGCTTATAAAAAACAGGAATCTCTTTATGTTCACCAATAAATTTTGCATAAAATACTCTAAAAATGACACAGCCATCACTCAAAACTGTTGTATGGATGGGAAGCTCTCTGAAAGATTTTCGAGAATTTCCTGAAGAGGTACATGACATCATGGGCTATGCTCTATATCTAGCACAAACAGGAGATAAATACGAATCTGCTAAACCTCTCAAAGGATTTGGAAGTGCCAAAGTTTTGGAAATTACCGATGACCATGATGGGGATACCTATAGAGCCGTTTACACGGTAAAATTTGCAGATACCGTGTATGTTTTGCACGCTTTTCAGAAAAAGTCAAAAAAAGGAATTGCTACACCACAACAGGATATTACGTTAATCCAAGAAAGGCTAAAACGAGCTCAAGAACATTACGAAGAGTTCAAGAGTAAGTAGCGGTGAAAGTAAGTAGTGATAGCAGTTGCTTATATTTCTAAATAAGCTGGAAATTGACGACTGTTTATCACTACTTTTGTAGAGATAACCAAGACAAAATAAAAGGGGATAATCATGAGTAAAGAGATCGATATTCAAGTTAGTAGTGGTAATATATTTGCGGATTTGGGTATGCCTAATGCGGATGAAATGCTCATGAAGGCTGAACTGGTGCGCCAGATAAATCAGATAATTACTCAAAGGAAACTGAATCAACTTCAAGCAGCAGAAGTATTAGGAATTGACCAGCCCAAAGTTTCAGCTTTGATGAGAGGGAAATTGACAGGTTTTTCTACAGAAAGGTTGTTTCGGTTTTTAAATGCTTTAGGGTGCGATGTGCAAATTGTGGTGAAGCCAAAGCTAAAATCACCTGCGATTCCTGGAATTAGTGTTGTCAGTATCTGATGTCGGAAACACAGGCGCAGTTGCTTCTCGGTAAGCGCCGCAATAATAAATCGTCAAAACTGCTTTGTAAGCCCAGTGATTTGATGGCACATCGGTAAAAGGATTTGGCAAAGTTTCCGCGCGATTGAGCACGCAAGCATCGAGGATTTGTTCGCGGGTTGGCTGGACTTGAACTAAAGAGTTATTTGGCTTTACTCGTGCAGGACTTTGTGCTTGTGCGCGAGATGAACAACAGGCACTAACTAGCAGTACAAATGCGGCAACGATTCTGAATTTAAGCATCTCATTACTTTTTGTGCGACAATATATCCTAACTTCCACTGCATTCCCTGAAAACTATGCCGAGTCCTATTCTCCGCAATCGTTATCAAATTATCAAATACTTGTCCGAAGGCGGTTTTGGCCACACCTACCTCGCTAAAGATTTAGATTTACCCGGACAGCCCCACTGCGTCGTCAAACATCTTAAACCGAAACACGCTGACCCTGAAAACCCTGACCCTAACCTTTTACCACTTGCTAAACGCTTCTTCGACACAGAAGCCCAAACGCTGCATAAATTGGGTAAGCTGCATGACCAAATTCCCACGCTTTCCGCTCACTTTGAGGAAAAGGGGGAATTTTATTTGGTGCAAGATTTTATCCCAGGGCATGACCTTACTGAAGAAATAATTACAGGTAAAAAATTAAGCGAATCCTATACTATTAAATTATTGCACGAAATCTTAGAAATTTTAGCGATTGTTCATCGGCAAAATGTGATTCATCGCGACTTAAAACCTGCTAATTTAATGCGTCGCCAAGATGGTAAAATTATCTTGATTGACTTTGGGGCTGTCAAGGAAATTAGCGCAATGGTTGTTAATGCTCAAGGGCAAACTAGCTTAACTATTGGGATTGGTAGTAAGGGTTATATGCCGAGCGAACAAGCGAACGGGAGACCTAAACTTGCCAGTGATATTCATGCAGTGGGGATGATTGGGATTCAAGCATTGACTGGTCAACGTCCTGATACCTTACCACGAGATCCGCAGACAGGAGAAGTAATTTGGCGAAATCAGGCGCAAGTTAGCAATAACTTAGGGAATATTTTAGATAAAATGGTGCGCGACCATTTCAGTCAGCGTTATCAAAATGCAGAGGTCGCATTGCAAGCAATTTTATCTTTGTTGCCTGTAATTTCAATTAATAAAACAAGGCGGAATTTATTAAAATTAGTCGGTTTTGCTGGACTAGGGTTGGTCGGTGTAGTTGTGAGTCAAAGTTTGGGGAACAACTCCTCTCAAACTCCAACGCCAAAAATATCGTCAAATTCCCTAAAAAAAGTTCAATTTGAAACGGTGACAGTGAATTCAAGGGGGGAAATCACCAAGCGCAGCCAAAGTCAAGCACAGGTTTTTACAGAAACAATCGCCAAGGGCATTACTTTAGAGATGATGGCAATTCCGGGCGACAGTTTCGTCATGGGTTCCCCGAATACGGAAGCAGGACGAATTGAAAATGAAGAGCCGCAGCGTACTGTTAATGTACCCCCCTTTTTTATGGGAAAAAATGAAGTGACTCAGGCTCAATGGCGTGCTGTGGCAGGTTTGGCAAAAGTCAAGATTGACCTCAAGGCTAATCCTTCTAATTTTAAAGGTGATGATTTGCCTGTTGAGCAAGTAAGTTGGGATGAGGCTATAGAATTCTGTGCTAGGTTATCTCAACTTACTGGACGCAATTATAGACTCCCTAGCGAGGCCGAATGGGAATATGCTTGTCGGGCAGGAACGACGACACCTTTTTATTTTGGGGAGACTATTACCCCGGATTTAGTTAATTATAACTGGAATTATCCCTATGCTTCTGCACCGAAGGGAACCTATCCTGCAAAAACAACTGCTGTGGGTAGTTTTCCGCCTAATGCCTTTGGACTTTATGATATGCACGGGAACGTCTGGGAATGGTGTCAAGATATTTGGCGCGCAAATTATAACGGTGCGCCGACTGATGGTAGTGCTTGGGAAAGTGGTGAAGATAGTGGAAGGCGGCTCTTGCGCGGTGGTTCGTTCGTCAACAATTCGAGGCTTTGCCGTTCTGCTTCTAGCCACAGCAATGGGCAGGACTGGGGCGATTACGGCAAGGGTTTTCGGGTTGTGTGTGTGGCTGCATGGACTTCTTAGCCATTTACTCTTTTGCCCTTTTGCTCTTTTCCCTTCTTTCTTTTTCCCTTTTTTGGTCACCAGAGGCGACTCGATTTATTTTTTGGCACTCGTGGATGCACTCCCGACAAAGAAACCGGGTTTTTTACTTAATCTGTGGAGTACAGCGAAGGATATCGTCAAAAAACCCGGTTTCTGGCCACCTGTGCGTAAGTCTTGTTTGGGAAAATCGCTGTCACTAGGGAATTTACAAACTTGAGTTTTTTAAGCTATCATAATCACTATCGGTTATTATTAGATTGATAACAATGCTTGAACCTCTCTATGAAAAAGATTTTCAAATCTGGATTGATTCAACAATTCAGTATCTAAGAAATGGTCAATTTGAATCCCTTGATATTGAACATCTGATTGAGGAATTAAATAGTTTTGGTAAATCCGAGCAGAATGCACTAAAAAGTAATTTAATGATATTGTTAGCTCACTTGCTAAAGGTGAAGGTACAATTTGATGCTCCAGATACTATGAAAATGAGTTGGTATAATTCAATTATTGAACATCGCCAGCGAGTTTTAAGCAGTTTAGAAGATACACCTTCTTTAAAAAGTTTTCTGGTTCAAGCAATTGAGAAAGCCTATCCTCAAGCTTGTAAGTTAGCAATTAAGGAAAGTAAATTTGCTGCTTTGGGGGTGCGAATTCCTGATGATAGTGAATATCCTAATGTTTGTCCATTTTCTCTTGAGCAGATATTAGATGATAATTTTTATGGTTAGTTGTAGGGTGTGTCGCCTGCGATAAATTCGGGCGGGCACGCACCATCCACCGCCCCTACGAGCTACAAACCTTTGGACTGTTCCGACATCTGCCGCATTCCCACAGCCAACACGCTCAAAAACAAAAGCCCGATCGCCCCAGCCAACGGATTGCCGTTAACTCCAGTCACCCAATCCGGGACAGAGCCAGAATATCGTACTAACTCACCGACGTTAATTATATAGTATCCCCAGACTAAACCTGCATGAAGCCCGATCGACAAACCCAATCGATTTTGACAGTTGCGCTTTGCCAAAACCAGTATCAAACCCAACAACAACAAGCCCGGAAACTGAGGCCAAGTCCGCAACATCGCCGCCACAGGTTTGATAAAATGAGATAGAGCAAATACCAGGCTATTCGCCCGCACAGAAATTTGATTGTTGTAATCCCGCTGCAACTCGTCGAGCAACCAACCCCGGAATACCAACTCCTCCGCAAAACCCACTCCCAGGGCGCTTAATAGCCCTTCTGCGATGATTCGAGGCAAATTATTAGAATTTTGCCATGAGACAAAACCGAACAGTCCTTGCACTAAAAATAGGGTGAAAGTGATCGAAAGCCCGATCGCCAATCCAGTCAAAAGTTCAAAACCGTTTTGTCGCGTATTGACTAAACCGTAACTTTTGAGTAATTGCGTTTGTCCGTAAACCTGTTTTCCCCAGCGCGGCACTAGGAACAGAAATTCGACAAACAACAATCCCATTGTCAGAATAGTTGCGAGGTTCCTATCTTTAACTAAGAGATAAATTGGGGCGGCGACGGGCAGCCAGATTGCTGCTAAGATTAAGAGAAAAATTATTATTCGTAATAGAAATGGATACTTTGCTATTTTGTTGGTGTTAATCATTATTGTTGTAAATTAAATGGATTTGACATGACATTTTTATGGGCATAACATTGCTCGCTGGTGTAAACTTAATGTCAAACTTATTCATATACTTCTGTTTGCTGCCGAGGCCAGATCCCCCCTAGCCCCCCTTAAAAAGGGGGGGACAAGATTCTGATCAAAGTCCCCCTTCTTAAGGGGGATTTAGGGGGATCTGGCCTAGGCTATTAACGAACTTAAGAAGGGGGGAACCGGAAACACTCAAAGTCCCCCTTCTTAAGGGGGATTTAGGGGGATCTGGCCTCGGCTATTAACGACAGATACAAGGGTTGTCAGGTTTAAGTTGACACTCACGAGCATTATCCCGTCCCCAATGTACAAAGCCCACATAAAAAGCTAGAATAGCATCATATCGGTTAAAACTTTAAGCAAAGCAAAGCTATAACATCAGGTAACAATGACTGAAGTATCGGATTTCTCAAATGTCGATCGCGAATTAGACGACACAATATTAAGTTTCGCAGACATTCAAGCAGAACTCAACCTGCGCCGTGCTAAAGATGCTCTGCGAGATATAGTAGAAAATCTCGACTTAACACCACAAGAGCGAACTGGACTGGAGCCGGAAATTGGCGGCTTGGAAACCATGCTGGACAAGCTAGAGCGCGCTTGCGTACAAATCGCTGTGTTTGGGATGGTAGGAAGGGGGAAATCTTCGGTTTTAAACGCGCTACTCGGTCAAAATGTGTTTGAAACAGGCCCTACTCACGGGGTGACTCGTACCACAACTATTGGCCAGTGGGATGTCGGAGATGGTGTTGATGACGGTTTACCCGATAGACTTTCGCCAGTTATTTACCGTTTATCGCAAGTAGAATTAATCGATACTCCGGGAATAGATGAAGTTGACGGCGAAACTCGCGAACTTTTAGCCCGCCGCGTCGCTAAACAAGCCGATTTGATATTGTTTGTAGTTGCTGGCGACATTACGAAAGTGGAATATCAAGCACTTTCGCAGTTGCGGGAAGCCGGAAAACCGATGTTATTAGTCTTTAATAAAATTGACCAGTATCCCGATGCAGATAGACTGGCAATTTATCATAAAATTCGCGACGATCGCGTGAGAGAATTGTTATCTCCCGATGAAATTGTGATGTCCGCGGCTTCACCTTTGACAGCGCAGGCGGTGCGCCGTCCCGATGGCAGTATGGGAGTCAAAATGACGCGCAGTTTGCCACAAGTGCAAGATTTAAAATTAAAGATTTTGGAGATTTTAGACCGCGAAGGCAAGTCTTTGGTGGCGCTGAATACGATGCTCTGTGCGGGAGATATTAATGAGCAGTTAGTACAGCGAAAAATGGAAATTCGAGATGATGCTGCTAATCGCATTATCTGGAATGGCGTAATGACTAAAGCTGTGGCGATCGCCCTAAATCCAGTTACTGTAGTTGATATTCTTAGCGGTGCGGTAATTGATGTGGTGATGATATTAACTTTATCTAAAGTTTACGGCATTGCGATGACAGAAGCGGGGGCGGTGGAGTTGCTGCAAAAGATTGCGATTAGTATGGGGGGAATTACTGCGGGCGAATTGTTGGCTAATTTGGGCTTAAGTTCTTTGAAAGGATTGTTGGGTTTGGCGACACCGGCGACGGGAGGTTTGGCTTTGGGGCCTTATATTTCTGTGGCTGTGACTCAAGCTGCAATTGCTGGGGTTTCTTGCTACGGAATCGGTCAAGTTACTAAGGCTTATTTGGCTAATGGTGCTTCTTGGGGAGATGATGGGCCGAAGGCTGTGGTGAGCAAGATTTTGTCTTCTTTGGATGAGGATTCTATTTTAAATCGGATTAAGGATGAGTTGCGGGCTAAGTTGAATTTGGGGAGTGGGGAAAAACATCAATCTCATTGATTGTTTTGGGACTTGCTTGTTTTTAATAATCTGTTTATGGGCGGGCTATAATCCCACCCCACAAGGCAATTGATTTGTCGTTATACTTGGAAAAATTTAGGCTTCAGTTAACAAGACTCGGCGGTTGAAACCGCGTCTACACAAACGAAGTCTGCCTCCGCCGACTAAAGAAAATAACGTGATTTTAACCACTCACTCTTCAACCTGCGGAGGCAGGTTTTGTCTGTCTAGATGCGGTTTCAACCGCCGTCTCAACTGGCAATGAAATTAACCATAAAAAAATGGCGTTTGTACTTGACAAACGCCATTTTATAGAGTTACAAACGCGGCGTTTTATCTTGTTTAAACGACGCTAACCATTCGCGAAGTTCGTTGGCCGCAATGTCGCGCCCACCCAAACCAAAGGCTAGAGCAATTCCAACTGCGATCGCCCCCAGCAACAGCCCGAAAGCCAAATTCACAATATCGCTGCCAATGCCCATCTGTTGCAGCGCTAATGCCGCCACAAAAGCAATAATCGCGATGCGAGCCGTTTGGCCCAACAACCGCGCTTGGCGAGTTCCAGAACTAGCAATCAAACTAAAGGCCAGGTTCGCCAAATACAAGCCGATCGCAAATACGACCAAACCGGCCAGCACTCTACCTGCAACCAGCACAATACCGCTGACAATCGCTGTCAGCGCTGGAATCCTCAGCACATCGGTAGCAGCCACCACCGCAAACAGGAGGATGCCCACCTGCACCACAATGCCGACAAACTCCGAAGGCGTGCGCGCAGGAAGTTCCGGTTCCTGAAGAATCGTTGCTTCAGGATCGATCGAACTAGGCGGTAGTCGCAGCGGCTGTTTCGGCTGCATTCCCAACCAAGAAAAGACATTGTTAAAGCCAATTCCCGTCAAGATATTCGTTACCAAATCGCCGATCCAGCGCCCCAAAATGTAAGCAACGGCCAGAATTATCGCTGCTGTAAAAATGTTGGGAAGCGCGCCCAGAATCGTGTTGAGCATCGCGATTGCCGGCAAGGAAATCGCTTGGATGTCCAAAGCGTTCAAAGCTGCGATCGCCGTGGGAATCAAAATCAACACGTAGACGATCGTACCGATAATCCACGACAGCGATTGTCCGCCCGAACTCCGGGAAATGCCAAACCGAGCGCCCAAACTGTCCGCCCCAGCAGCAGCCAGCAGATTCGTGACAATCCGCTGCACCACTTGAGCCAGCAGCCAGCCGATAAACCCAATCACCAAAGCTTCCAGGATTTTTGGAATTGCCGCCAAAATTTGGTTCAGCAAATTATTAACTGGTAGCAAAGCCTGCTGCAATTCCAGCGATTCGAGAACCGACGGCAAAAACAGCAGAAAAATGAACCAGTACAGCGCATTCGCCAGAGTCTCGCTCAGCAGCAAAGGATTCTCGGTAGGTGCATTCCCCACCTGCTGATTCAAGCGCTCGTCTACGCCAAAACTCCGCATCGCCCGCGATAATGCCAATTTGGCAACTGTCGCCAACACCCAAGCAATCCCCAGAAAAATTAGGGCTTTGGCTAACTTAGGCAAAGCACCGGCAATTTGATTGAGAAATGTATTGAGGGGTTGCGAGACAGCCGTTAGATTCAGCCGGTTGAAAAAGGCAACTAGGAAAAAGATAAAAATGATCCAGAATACCGCACCGGAAATCCATTTTTCCACTTGCGGGGAGCCTTCTCCTTCCGGGCGGCCAGTAATCCAACCAGCCAGTCGGTTGTCGATCGTCGTCTTCTTGAGCAATCCCCCAACTAGGGATGAGACGAGGGCTGATACGATCAAGCCAATTAGCAGGATACCGATCGCCCAGATCAGATTCTCAATGTTTGAACCCACCACAAAATTGTTAATTCCGCGTTCGGCATCTGCCAGCGGATTCGTGGCTGCCGGGGCCTGTGCTAAAATTCGTAGCGTAGCGGGGCGTAAGCCATCGGACAAAGCCACCATTGGGCCCGATATCGGTTGAGTTATTTCTTGCCAAGTTTGATTCATTTTTTTCTCAGATTAACGTCAGATTTGACAAACAAGATAAGAAACTGTAAGAATACGCTTCTAGCTTGCAGGTTTCCATGTCAATTCGTCAAGTTTTCGAGCAATCTATTGAAATTCGCGCTGCTGCTACCTTGGTTGAGCGCTGTATAGTCGATCGCACTTTAATGCACAAATGGCTGAATCCCATACTGCGCTGCGATCCTGAAGGCGAATGGGATACTGCTGTGGGAAGTCGCAGCTTATTTATCATAAAAATTCCGGTTTTGCAACCCACTTTAGAGAGCGTGGTGTTGGAGCGACAACCCGGTTTAATTGTGTGGGGGTTCGACGGATTTTTCAAAGGATGCGATCGCTGGGAATGTCAGCCCCAAATCCAAGGAACTCTCTTGATTAACCGCTTTGAATTTCAAATCCCCAATCCTTTAATTAGATTTGGTTTCAATCGCTTTGCAGCTTCTTTGACCAAGAAAGACATGAAAGACCAACTCCGCCGACTCAAACGAGTAGCGGAGCAATTATCGGAAAAAATTAGTAATAGCTAATCGGTAACGGTAATTGGGAATCGGTAATTGGCAATAGTTGAAACCTCAAGATTAATAGAAAAAGCAGCACCAATTCGCAATTAGCAACTCCCAATTTCCAATTCCCAATTCCCGATTTCTGATTTCTTAATTCCAACAATTTCAGTTATTTACTTCCCAGCCCCCGATGATGAATTGGGCTGACAAATCATTTGTCTTGCTTGACCTGCCGTATTTTGCAAAGCTGGGGAATTCTGATATAAAGCCTGCATATCTTGCAAATCTTTGATGACTCGCTGATAGATGGCCACCGCTTGATTGCCATTCACTTCTAAAGCAGCAGGCCCGTAATTTTGAATCACTTCGATCAGCGATATTTTGCCATCTTTGGAAGCTGCGAGTAAGGCATCGCGCAGTGCCGGCGCGCTTTGCAGCCTAGTTGTCGGCGTATAAGCAACGTCGCCCAATTCTTTGAAAACAATTTCCCCAAAATAAGTATTTGCCAACCGCGTTACTAATTGGGAATCTAAAGCCACTTCTCGCGTTAATATTTCGCGTACCGAATCGGGACTTTGTTTCGACAAATTCAGAACGCTTTGCAGTTGAGGTGATGCTTTGCCGGTTTGTGCAAAGCTTTGCAAGTCGCTCATCGGTAAAGTTACGTCAACTGCACCGTATTTTACTGTAACATTGTCTAGTGCAAAAGCTTTGCCGCTGTTGAGAAATACTGCACTTGTCGAGATTAAAAGTGCCAAACCTAATGATAAAGACTTTGACATTTTTTTGGTACAATGGGCTGACTGTAGCTGCATTCCGTTGAGATAATTTGGTTGAAACTTAAAGTTCATGGGTTTGTGCCTTTTTACGTCAAAATACTGTTTCGATAGATCGTCTCTGCGGGTACCAGTGGGGAAAGTGGACTCAGGACTTCCGTAAATGACATAATATTTTACAGTCAGGTCGAGCAAATGTAACCTATCAAAAGATAGGTGTTAATCGCTCGGTTATATGTTATACCCAGATTTGCAAGAATTCATCGAGCTTTGCAAAACTTATAAGAGCGATATTGGGCTGTCCAGCAGCAGTTTATCGAGTGTGGCTTGGGATGCGATGTTGTGCGATCGCCCATTTAAGTTAGTTCTGGTCGAGCCTTTCGAGCAATAGGCGAATTCTAGCAGCATCCTCAGCATTCGGAGCATTTGTCAGGTATAGTTCCAAATCGTGGCGCGCCTCCGCCAAGCGCCCCAGTTGATAGTAGAGAATTCCGCGATCGCGCCTTTCCAACAGCGCATCGGGAAACAGCAGCAAAATCCGATCGATCGCCGCGAGAAACCTCATAGCATCACCCTGTTGGAAGTAAATCGCCTTCAAATTCCCCAGCATTCGCCCCAACAACTGCCGCGGACTTACCGGGGCGAGAAAAGCCGGTTGCAACTCCATCGGTTGACCGTAAAGTTGAGAAAGTCTCCCTTGACAATCTTCAGGAAATAGTATTTCGCCACCATTAAACGCATCCACAAAAATCCCAGCATCTTCAAAATCCGGCTTAATTAAAAAATGTCCCGGCATCCCAATCCCCACCATCGGAAAATCAATGCGCTTAGCAACCTCCAAATAAACCAATGATAAAGAGATGGGAATGCCAGTGCGGCGATCGATCACTTGATTCAAAAAGCTATTGCGGGGGTCATAATAATCAACATCGTTGCCGGAAAATTCCAAATCCTCGTACAGATAGCGGTTAATTGTTTGAATGATCCGCAGCGGATAATTCTGTGGCGGGAGGCGATCGCGCACTTGATCGGCGATCGAATCGAGAACATTGAGATACGCTTCCGGCTCTAAATTCGGGTATTCTTCCAAAGCCAGATACAGTGCAGCTTTCGCCAGGTCGATCGAACCATCAGGCTGATTAATTTCTTGATAAAAGAGTTGTCTGGCTCTTGAAAAGTCCATATTAATGATTTATTTGATTTTAATTGACATTTTATCCGAATATCCTGTTGCCCAAAAAAACATTAAAAACATCTCTCTACTCTTCCTCTCTGCGTTCTCTGCGCCCTCTGCGGTTAAAAAAAACAGTTTTGTATGTAACGCGCACCTTACAACATAACTTTTAACTTTCAAATCCCGTGACTTTTACCAATCACCCAACTGCGGCGAAAAATTCGAGCCAGAGTCGATTCTTCCAAAGCAAAATAGATTGGGCGGCCGTGGGGACAAGTGCGCGGATTGCGAGTTTGTTGCCATTCATCCAACAAATTTTGCATTTGCGAAAGACTCAAAGGAGTACCGTTGCGAATAGCGCTGCGACAAGCAGTAGCAACTTGAGCAGCTTGCAAATCTGCAACTTTACTGAGTTCAAAAAGTGCATCAACGCAGTCATCTCGATCGGCTAATGATTCAGGCACTTCCCGCGCCGCCCATAGCTGTTCGCCAAATGTTTCTACCTCCAAACCCAAGCGCGACAAATTCTCGATTTGCAGGGCAGATAATTGACTGAGAATTACTGGTTTTTCGAGAGATTTTAACCGCCAATCAGCGCAGATGCGTTCGTACAAAACGCGCTCGTGAGCGATGTGTTGTTCTATCAACCACATTCCGCTGGAATGTTCGGCCACAATGTAAGTATTGTGAACTTGTGCGATCGCCCTCAGTTCCATCAATCCTATTTTACGACTTTTTGTATCTTGGCACCCTTCATCATTCTGGCGAGCCGAAACCCCTACACTGTAAGCACTTTTCTGTTCCGATGCCTTCAGCAATTGTCCCACGCGATCGGGAATTGGAGGATCTGGCAAAACCTCATCATTCAGGTGCAAAGCCCGATCGATTGCAGCGCCAACTTGTGCTTGCCAAAAACTCGGATCGTGCAGATAAATTTCCACTTTAGCCGGGTGGCGGTTCCAGTCGATTTCCGAGGGGAAGAGTTGTAGGTGAACAAAACACACAGGATAGCGATCGCGCGGACAAGTGCGGGCGAAGGCGCTGAGAATAGTTTGCTCTAATTCGGGCGATCGCACAACCCGCCGATTCACCGCCACCTTAACCCAATCCGGCCGCCTGCGGTGACAGCGATCGGGCAAACCAATTACTAATTCCAAAGACTGGGAATTGGTAACAGATGATTGAGAAGTAGCAGCAGGTAATTGATAATTGTGCTTGCTTGTAGCTCCCACAAGTTGAGTTTCTCGCAAAAAATTTGCTGCTTGCTGATTTTGAGGACTCGCAGGCAAATCTAACTTTAAATATTGTAAATCGCTCGATCGCACACCGCGCACAAATTGAGGCAAAATTTGTGCCGCTGTGCTGGCAGAAGTTACATAAAAACAAGGCGTATTTGCTTGACGCAACTGCCAATTAACGTGCGGGTGACAAATAGCTATTTGCTGAATAATTGATTGGATCGATCGCATTTGCTGTGCCGGCGACAAAAAAGTGCGGCGCACAGGCCAATTGCCAAACAAATTATCCACATTCACCACCGTACCAGGGGCGATCGCCACTGTTTCCAGATCCACAGCAACGCCCGCGTTGTTGTAAACTACCCGCCAGCCCGATCGAGCATTTTCAACTCCACCCTTGTTAAACGATGAATTCTCTACTCCCCCCCTTAACAAGGGGGGGCTGGGGGGAGTTTCCGCAGACTCTCGATTTTCCCAAAAATCCCCCAATCCCAAATCATTCGGCCTGCTCAAAACCTCCAAACAGCCCAACTGAGCCAAACTGTGCAAAGCTTCCCCGCGAAATCCCAAAGTAGCAATTTTGTAAAGGTCAGCTTCCGTGGTAATTTTGCTCGTACTGTGAGGCGAAGCCGCCTGTTGCAAATTTTCCAGATCCATTCCCGTACCATTATCTGCAACTTGCACCCGCCACTGTTCGGGCCAAACAGACACAACGATGCGAGTTGCGCCAGCATCCAGAGAATTTTCAACTAATTCTCGTACCGCAGCGGCGATCGAGTCAATCACTTCGCCGGCGGCAATTAAATTGATAACTTCTGCGGGTAAGGTTTGAATAGTAACTGGCATCAGATTTTTAGCAGTTCGTTAATTAAATTCTACTTGATTCTGCTACTCGCTACACATTATATCTCACGAAAATCGAGAAAAGCCTGATATCTGTCTGCTAATTAAACTTGCTCCGCTTCTGCAATATTTTTCGGCAATCGAATGTAAAAAATCGTCCCTTTTTCATTGTCCGATTCATAGGTAATTTCCCCTTTGTGAGCATCAACGATCGACTTAGCAATCGCCGTTCCCAAGCCAGTACCAGTCCGCTTTCCGTAGGTCACAAACGGTTCAAATAATTTGTCCTGAATTGATGGCGGAATACCTGGGCCGTTATCGTAAATGCTAATTTCTGCCCACTCCTCGGTTTGTGTCACAATAATCTCAACTCGCCCCCCGCGCCCGCCAAAAGCTTCAACAGCATTCCCAACTAGATTTTGCAAAACGCGCAAAATCTTATTTTCGTCCGCTTCCACTATCACTTCTGTCACCCGCAGCACCAAATCTACTTTTGCCGCATCAAAATAAACTCTGTTCAATTTTTCAAACTGCTGCAATGTCTGGATTAAATTGACTGGTTTTTTATTTAATACAGAGTTCCCTCGCGAAAATTCTAATACTTCTTCAGCCATCCCCAACATTCGCTGAACTTGTAATTGAATAAGTTCGCACCACTCCTGAGTTTCCTCATCCGGGTGCATTTCTTTGAGCATTTCGCTGGAGAGTTTAATTCCCGTAAAAGGACTTTTGAAATCGTGAATGATTGTACTCACCATTTCTCCTACTAATACCATTTTTTGTTTGTGTACGAACTGGCTAACATATTGATCTGTCGTAGAACGCAAATTTTTAATAATGAAACTAAACATTTCCAGTACCGAACTGCCTTTAGCAAACTCTAGAGTTGCTATTAGTTCTTCGCGGCATATTTTTGCCAAAGTCGTGCCGCCAAATGCCACAGCTCTAGCACTGCGCGGCTCTCCGTCTAAAACTCCGAGTTCGCCAAAAAAATCGTCTGGCTTAGCGACAGCAATAGTTTGATATTTACCGTTTTCAATCCGCTTGCTAAACTCGACTTCACCTTCTAAAACTAGATATAAAAAATCGGCTGTTTCTCCTTCTTCAAAAACTAGCGTTTCCTCAGCAAAACTCTCCAATACAGCTATTTGACACAGGTGAGCAGCTTGCAGAGGTTCAAAATAAGACATAAATCGATGAGATGCCAGATCCATGAGATGATACCTAATGCTTAATTTAAACAGTTTCTTTTTTCTATTTTCGCCGATCGGCATCGATGCGTTGATAAAATACAATACTGCTTGAATCTAGCTCTATGTTTTGGCATCCCTGGCCGGGAAAGGGCGATCGCCGGAATGTAGAGCCAGACTCAGACAGCAGCAGCAATCTCGCGCAAATTCTTAATTAATTGACTAAAATCCATAAATATGGTAATATTTGTGAGATTTTAATTGGATGTGCGATCGAGTTCAGCGGCGAGCATGACAAGATTTTAACTTTAGAAAGAGCGCACAATTTAAATGCCGATCGCCTTTCATTGCCAAAAATTAACGATCGCCAGATAAGACAACCGCAGCATTCTGCCCGCCAAAGCCAAAACTCAAACAAACCGCATTTCTCACAATAGTTGATCGGGCACAGCGCACAAAATCTAACTCAAACCCAGGTTTTTTCATACCAGCGCAAGGTGGCAACATTTGGTATTTAATGCCCATCAAACAAAAAGCCACGCCCAAAGCACCCGAAGCCCCCAAAGTATGACCAGTAGCCCCCTTAGTCGAACTAACAGCAACTCCTTGCTGAAACAATTGCTGAATTAACAGTGCTTCATGTCGGTCATTTAAATCAGTTGCAGTACCATGAGCATGAATAAAATCTATATCAACCGCCGATAAATTGCTGCGTTTCAAACATTGAGTTACCGCCGCGATCGCACTTTTCCCACCCAACTCCGGCGCAGTAGCATAACAAGCATCATTTGTAAACCCAAAACCAGAAATTCGACCATAAATTTTAGCGCCACGACGGCTTGCCAACTCAGCCGATTCTAATACAAATAAAGCCCCGCCTTCGCCGAGCACCAAGCCTTCCCGATGTTCGTCAAACGGATAGCAGCCCGTGTTTGCCAAAGCACCCATCCGGCTAAATCCAGCCAGAGTCAGCGGTGTAATTGGGGCTTCCACAGCACCGGCGATCGCCCGCTGACACTCACCGGTGCGGATCAAATCAACAGCGCGGGCGATCGACTGTAGGCCCGTCGCACAAGCAGCCATCGGTGCGAATACAGGCCCCATCGAGCCAATTGCCCTCGCCGCTGCGATCGCCCCCATGTGAGGCAAAAAATCCACAAATCGAGAATCGGGAATTAGTAATTGGGAATTGGGCATTGAGAATTCCCTTCCCTCTTCCTTCTTCCCTCTTCCTTCTTCCCTCTTCCTTCTTCCCTCTTCCTTCTTCCTTCTTTCTTCCCTAGCCAACTGTTCCAAATTTGCCTGAAAGCCGCGGCTAGAGCCGATCGCAATTCCGCAATCAGGCAAAGGCAAAGTCAAATCAGCATCTTGCAAAGCATCTGCCAAAACCTGCCGAATTAAAGTTATTAAATCAGCAGGTTTTGTACCAACCAAAGCCAAAAGCTGCGGTTCAAGTTCTAAAAAAGGTTGATGCTTCCGAATGCCACAATTCCCAGACAACAGTTGTTTCCAGCTATTTTCTAAATTACCTAAAGCTGAAACAAGACCAATTCCCGTAACCACAACATCCATAAATAGAAAGCTTGCTTTCGGCAGAAAGTAGAAAACAGAAAGCAGTTGTGTGTCTACTAACTACTAACTACTAACTACTAACTACTGTCAACTAACTACTAACTACTGTCAACTAACTACTGACTACTGACTACTGACTACTGACTAATTAACAGGTTTAAAATTTTCCAAACCCTGAGTAACAGTAGCCTTTTCAATGCGATCGCCCGCTTGAATCTGATCGACTACATCCATCCCTTGCTTCACGTAGCCAAAAACCGCATAACTACCGTCCAAAAACGGCACATCGGTCAAAGTAAAGTAAAACTGAGAAGAAGCCGAATCAGGACTTTGCGATCGAGCCATAGCCACAGCCCCGCGAGTGTGCATTAACACGGGTTTCTGGGCAACCCCAGCTTCTTGTAGCGTTTGGCTGTAAGTCGGGTTTGCAGCACCTTTAGCTTTAATTTCCAGAGGAATCCTGCGTTCTGTAGAAGTTTTCGGGTCAATAAAACCGCCAGTTCCGAGCCGCGCCGTAGGGAATTTAGGGTCTTTACCCTGGGGGTCGCCGCCCTGAACTACAAAAGGCTGAGGTTCCCGCACGACTCGGTGAAATACCAGCCCGTCGTATACTCCTTTCTGAACCAAATCGACAAAATTGCCGGCAGTAATTGGGGCATTTGTGCCGTCAAGTTCGATCGTAATCGGAGCACCTTTGACGATCATCACCACCGTTGCTTTTCCGGTCAAGCGGGCCAAATTGCTAAATTGCGAACCAGCCGCCACAGCAGCAGTCGGAGACGCAGACGGAGACGGAGATGGAGACAAAGAAATACTTTCACCCGATGCCGGATTTGGTGTTGGAGTTGAGTTTGCAGCAGGGGAACTACCGCATCCCCCGACAAATAGCGCACCAACTATTAAAAGTGAGAAGAACCACCGCTGAATTTTGATTTGCATTTGCATTTTTATTTTCACTTTGACTCAACATAAGGTGCAGCCGTGCACCCTAGATTTATCGATTTACCGGGGATAATGTGCACGGCGTACATACTTTAGATTTATCGATTTGGTGCGCGGCCGCGCACCCTACAAGACATTACCAATCGAAAATCGAAAATCGAAAATCGAAAATCGAAAATCCCTAAAGTCCTTCTAGGGGAACTTGCAAAAATCGAGCCAATTCGGCAGCTTGATTTTCCACATCAGACAAAGAAATCGGCTGTCCGACTCTAGTCAGGGGAAACTGACGGCGGTCTTTGAGCTTAAGATAAATACTGCGGCGGGGATTGAGACCTTCTTTAATATCGACCCGCACAGATTGCACGTCCGATGTCTGGCAAGTAAAATCAATTTTGCGGTTTTTGCCGGGAAATCCCCAGCGAAAGATCCGAATGTTACCTGTTTTGCGATCGAACTCATTGTATCCGCCACCGACATCCCACAGAATAGTCAGCCACAGGTAAAGCGCCAACAGCACGCCGCAGACACCGTAGAAACCCATCGCGATGCCTTGGGGGATGAAAATGAGCTTAGTCGGGTCAGAAAAAGGCAGCAAGTTCACGTGCAAGTAGCTGGAAATGCCCGACAGCAGGAAACCAGTGCCTCCAATGGTGACAATCGTCCCCCACCAGAAATTGCTGAAGCGACGAGAGCCCAAAACCTGGTAGCGCAGGACAGAATCGATCGAGGTCATTGTTTTTGCAGTCATAATAAACAGCCTTAAAGCCAAATTTTAATTCAACTAGCCCACCTGTGCGTCACAATTCGCCTGGCGATCGCGACTAGCCGATCGCGATTCTGTATCAACTCCTGCCGTTTTAGTTGAAAATTAATGAACTTATAATATATAGTTATGTTAACTTTAATTAGAAACCTTGGTCTTTTAACAAGCAAGAGGATTTAAGAGCTATGACAATCGCAGTCGGACGCGCCCAGACCGAACGAGGCATCTTTGATGTACTCGACGACTGGCTCAAGCGCGATCGCTTCGTCTTCGTAGGCTGGTCTGGCATCCTGCTATTCCCCTGCGCCTACCTATCCATCGGTGGCTGGCTAACAGGCACCACCTTCGTTACCTCCTGGTACACCCACGGTTTGGCAAGCTCCTACCTCGAAGGAGCCAACTTCCTCACCGTCGCAGTATCCACCCCAGCCAACAGCCTCGGACACTCCCTGCTGTTCCTGTGGGGCCCCGAAGCACAGTGGGACTTCACCCGCTGGTTCCAACTCGGTGGCCTGTGGACATTTGTCGCCCTCCACGGCGCCTTCGCACTGATCGGCTTCTGCCTGCGTCAGATCGAAATTGCCCGTTTAGTCGGCATCCGTCCCTACAA